>JAPLFS010000029.1 GCA_026390555.1 Pseudomonadota bacterium | reverse complement strand
CTTCCGCCACCTCGCGGGCAGTTCGTCCGCTCTGAACCTTGGCAACTACCTCTGCTCCGATCTCTCGTTTCCGACTGTTTCTGCCCATATTTTGACCCTACTATATTTAGACTAGGTGTTCAAAATAACGGGTACCTATCATTTGGATTATCGCCGGATTTGTATATCTGTTGGCATTTGTGAGTAAACGTACCTCAAAGGTTATACCAGTGCTAAGCCAAGATGAACGGTTAAGGGTAGCAGGTTAAGTGGCAGAGCCGCTATCTGCGTAACTAGCTAATATTACAGTAATTTCTATGCCGGTGCTTGGTTTTATAGCCCCCCTTCTCCTTAGTTTTTCATCCCATTCCAACTACCTGAATCAGAGCTTTGCACGAAACTTGCATAAAATTTACTAAAACTACGAGATAGATCGGCCCTGCCGAGCCACTTTTGTCATCTATAAGGGAACGGGTTGCACTACACTGCCATCCCACTAGGTAACGAAAGCTGTTCTATGGGATTCGAGACAAAATTAGTTCAAAAGATGGGGCAGTCGTTATTGATGACCCCACAGCTCCAACAGGCTATCAAGCTTCTCCAACTAGGCCGACTTGAATACAAGGAGGCTATTGAGCGTGAGATGCTTGAAAATCCTATCCTTGAGGAAGCCAGAGAAGATTACGATCTGCGCGGGACTCCCTCTTCTGAACCAGATCCTAGGGAGCCCCTTGTCCTCTCGCCCCTTAGCCCCGCTACATCAGAGGGAGATGAGCGCTTAAGCGATGCAACTCCATCTGAACCTAAAGCTGACTGGGATGATTACATCGATACATTCACCGACTACCAGGGCTCCGCCGCTGCCAAGGGAATAAGTAGCTACGACGATCGACAACCACCAGAGATAGCTGCGGTCATCAACAAGAGCCTTGAGCAACACCTGCTAGAACAGGTCCGGCTTTATGACTTCTCAGAGCAAGATTGCATGATCGCCCAGCATATTTCCGGTAACCTGAACAAAGAGGGGTTTCTTGATTGCCCTCGCGAGGATATCGCTAGCGCATGCAACTGTATGGTTGAAGATGTCGCTGCGGTCTCTGACATCATGCGCTTCTTCGATCCGGTTGGAGCCTGTACCTCAGGCCTCAAAGAGTCGCTTCTAACACAGCTAGAGGCGATCGGTCTTGCTAATGGATTGGAATCGCGGATTATCAATAATCACATCGATAAACTTGAGAAGAGAAAGTTCGATGCTATTGCAAAAGCCGAGGAGGTCTCACTTGAGGATATAGCACGTGCGATCAACACTATTCGCTCTTTAGAGCCACGCCCTGGCGGAAGATTCTTTGATGACACCACCCGCTATGTCGTTCCCGACGCCTACGTTCAGAAGGTCGGAAATGACTGGGTAGTTATTATGAATGAAGAGGGGCTGCCTCGATTGCGGGTTAGTCCATATTACGCCGGAATGCTTAAGGGTGGAGATCCTTCTAACGCACCAAACAAGGCTTATCTAACAGAGCGACTCCGTGCAGCCTCGTGGTTGATCAAAAGCATTCAGCAAAGACAACAGACGATCTACCGCGTGACAGAAAGCATTATGAAATTTCAACGCGACTTTCTAGAACACGGCATCAATCGCATGCATCCCATTGTACTTAAAGATGTGGCCGAGGATATCGGAATGCATGAGTCGACCGTAAGTCGTGTAACGACTGAAAAATACGTTCATACTCCACAGGGAGTTTTTGAATTAAAGTTCTTCTTTACATCAGGGATCAAGACCGCCAACGGCAGCGATATCTCCTCTTCCTCGGTAAAGGAGCGCAT
The DNA here is from genome assembly GCA_026390555.1 of Pseudomonadota bacterium. Taxonomy (NCBI): domain Bacteria; kingdom Pseudomonadati; phylum Pseudomonadota; species Pseudomonadota bacterium. Next base: position 38,479 of record JAPLFS010000029.1, on the reverse strand, counting down.
CAAGACGCTGATAGCGGCGGAATCTTCGCAAAACCCTATTAGTGACCAATATATCGTCGAGAGCCTGAAGAATGAGAAGATTCAGATTGCCCGCAGGACAGTTGCTAAGTATCGAGAAACTCTGGGCATTCCATCGTCTTCGCAGCGCAAGCAGTGTTTTTAGGTGGTTATACGCTGTAGTAGATATGCGTAAGTGCTTTAGGCCACTTCCCCTACCTCTACGCTTTATTATCTCCTGCAAGAGCGCCAAATGGTCATGTCTATATTAAAACAGGCCGAGAATCATACAAATGGTTGTAAAATAACGGGTAGCAGGGTTGAAGCAAAGGACCTGCTACGGTTCGGTGTTTTACTCCGATTTTTCTTTACTTTATTGAGCCGCGTTGTTTACTTTGGAAGATATAGAGGATGCCATCTACCTATTGATAGATGACCTCTCCTCAATGTTTAACAGAGAAGGAGCACCGGTCTCGATATTAAGTTCAGAAGAAACGTATAGCTTAAAAACGGAGGAATTAATGAGCGACTCATCAAAGGTAATCAACGTCAGCATCGCATTTCTTAACGTTGAGGCAACTGAGGCAATCAAGCAATACGCTACCGATAAGGTACAGCACTGCGTACGTAAATTCGCTCATCAGGATACCGAGGCCCACATCGTTCTCAAAGTAGAAAAAATGCGACAGATAGCCGAGGTATCCATGCACCTTTCGGGCGCTGACTTTATAGCCAAAGAGGAAAGTGATAGTCTATACTCGTCCATAGACAAGCTCACGGACTCATTGAGTCAGCAGCTTAGAAAACACAAAGAGAAGGTTACCAAACACCATTGAGCGCCCTTGCATCGTTTGACCATATTAGTTCACTCATTATTGTGACGGGGCTATCGGGAGCTGGAAAGTCATCGGCTATGGATCTACTGGCCGACAGTGGATACTACATCGTAGATAACCTCCCGGTGCCCCTGCTCAATAATTTTCTCGCCTTTTCAAAGACTGCCGGGGCTCGCTTCTCTCATACCGCGCTACTACTCGATATAGACTCCCAGGAGAGCAGGGCTCAACTAATGCCGTTACTGCTCTCAACTACCCCGAGAGCTGCGAACCTAAAAATTATCTTTCTCGACGCCGAGACAAGAGCGATCGTACGCCGCTATAGCGAAACTCGTCGTCCTCACCCCGGTTTTGATCCGATTAAAGACAAGACCCTTGAAGATACGATCCAACGTGAGAGGGCTCGTCTGCAACCGCTCAAGGAGGCCGCCAACCTGGTTCTCGATACCTCCTCTTTGACTATTCATGACCTTAAACGTGAGCTACGGAGTTTTCTAGCCTCGCTTGGCACAGCGCAGGGGCGCAGCATGCTCGTAAATTTTCTTTCGTTTGGCTTTAAGCACGGCTCCCCTATAGATTGCGACCTACTAATTGATGTGCGCTTCCTTAAAAACCCATATTTTATCGAAGTGTTGCGCGAACAAGATGGTCGGGATGCTGGGGTGCGGGACTACGTATTTTCATCACCTGACGCCACAGAATTCGTTAATAAATATGCAGAGCTGCTAGCATTTCTGCTTCCCAGATACCAGTTTGAGGGCAAAGCTTACCTAAATATTGGGGTTGGATGTACCGGTGGAAAGCATCGTTCGGTTGCGATCGCTGAAGCATTGAGTAAGAAAATAGACTCAACCCACTATCTTACAAGCGTTAAACATAGGGATCTTACAAACGATCCTGATTAGAGGCCACCTCTAACTCCTTAAAAACTCGAATTCACCTTGTTAAAGATCCGCTCTTGATCATATTCTGATACGAAATTAATCTGCAGATAGCGTATGAGGAGACAATCCATGACATTAAGTAACTTCCTTTTTACCTCGGAATCAGTTGGGGAGGGCCATCCTGACAAAGTTGCGGATCAGTTAAGCGATGCGGTTCTTGATGAATTTCTAAAGCACGATCCAACGGCCCGCGTAGCCTGTGAGACCCTGATCAAAGACAATGTGGTTATCCTGGCCGGGGAGATTACCTCAAAGCATGTTGTAAATTACGAGAAATTAGTTCGTGCAGTTGTAAAAGATATCGGATACGACGATTCCAAACTCGGATTTGATGACCAGGGCTGCTCTGTAATGACCTTCATTAGCCAACAGTCACCGGACATCAGCATGGGTGTTAATGAGCATGAGGGACTTCATAAAGAGCAGGGGGCTGGGGATCAGGGCCTTATGTTCGGGTTTGCCTGCGACGAGACACAGGAGCTTATGCCCCTTCCGATCTCCCTTTCCCATCAGCTGATGAAGGCGCTATCGCGCGATCGTCGCACCGAGCGGGGTTCATTTTTAAAGCCCGACGCCAAGAGTCAGGTTACCGTTCAGTACAGGGATGGTCGACCTGAATCGGTTCATACCGTGGTTATTTCAACCCAACACACAGAGGAAACCTCGCTGAAGGATCTCGAAGAGTACGTTATCGAGAGGATCGTTAAGAAGGTAATTCCTGCTAAATATCTAACCAATAAGACTAAGTACCTTATTAACCCAACCGGCCGCTTCGTTATCGGCGGCCCCGTTGGAGATTGTGGCCTGACCGGAAGAAAGATCATCGTTGATACGTATGGCGGCTACAGTCGTCACGGTGGAGGAGCTTTCTCCGGCAAAGACCCATCTAAGGTTGATCGCTCGGCTGCATACGCCGCCCGCTATATTGCCAAAAACGTGGTCGCTGCTGGCCTTGCTCAGCGGTGTGAGGTGCAGGTCGCCTACGCTATCGGGGTAGCAAAACCGGTCTCGGTCTATGTTAATACATTTGGCACAGGCGTTGTGTCAGAGGATGCAATCTCAACAGCAGTGCGAGAGATCTTCGATCTTACCCCCCGTGGTATTATCAAATGCCTCGACCTGCTAAAGCCGATCTACCGTTCAACCGCCGCATACGGGCACTTCGGACGCGATCCTGGTAATGATGGAAGCTTCTCATGGGAACGAACAGATAAGGTTGCGACCCTAAAAGCTGCCCTCTCTAAATAATCAGATCTCTAAGCACTATACACGTAGAGCTGATATCATACGAGTTAAAGGTATTCTCTGGTGCCGGGGCAAGTTGCAGCGTCTTCGCTCTCGCATACATTTTATCGATGTATGCGTTGATGTCGGGCCTATTTGACTGGGCGCTCTGCTGCTCAGCACCAGGGATCGCGATAAATCGAGCACCGAGGTTGCGGGCTATTGGTGCAAGCCACTCAACGAACTGCTCTACGAAGTCTCCAGCATCAAGTCTAGTAATGTAGCTCTGCAGAGGGTTGAGACCTCTAATAATAACTACCCCATCGCCATCTTCGTTCTTGTGGTCGATCAGCAGCGCGGCTCCCGCAACTCGCGACTCTTTTCCACCCTCATTGCGCACTATAGTTACGGCAGAGATGCGGGGGAATCGATGCAAGATATTAGATTGCCGAGCCCAACAAGCGTCCGCGATCTGTCCGGATAGCTCTGCAAATATACTCCGATTGGGAATAAGCACAAAGTGGTCCCTTTCGGTATCAACCAGCCGGTTCAAGCGCATTAACTCCTCAGCAAAACTACGCACACCCAATATCTCATGCGCCCTACTACGGGCTCCTTTACTAAGTGGAGTGGTCGATAACAATTCGTCTTTGACTCGATTGGAGAGGATATTCATAAGCAACTCAACGGCGTGCTTACTCATACTCATCGCCGCGAGCTCTGAACACTCATCTCGAACGACTTGGTCTTTTAGGATCTCGCAAAATAGGATCGTGCGACTTAGAGGTGTTGTAATGGGGTGATCCTGTCGCTGCCAGGTCAATAATCGCTCGAGGATTGCGCCAACCCCGGAATCCACTATCTCATGTGATAATTCACTGCTCAGAGTAGCAAGCGCTGCGGCCTGTCGTTGCCGCCCCTGTGCACGTCGCCCGAGTGGATCTCCTAAGCGCTCCTGCGCACTGAGCGGCCTCTCAAAGCGCTCTCTCTCACGCGACAGTCCCTCTATCGCCAAGCCCAACTTTTCCTGTATGCCAGCTAGTCCCGTAATAGCAAGGGCGTTCTTAATCTCACCTTGCAACATCTCAAAACGGGCTATACTTTCCTGGGTAAATTGGAAGTCGGCAACCTGCCTCTGATCTAGACGTCGTACCTCTATACTCCCCCTCACAATGCCTGCCTTAAGAGGTGCTATATCACCGTGTATCAGCGCAAGATTAAATCGTTGCACTATCTCCTCAAGTTGCCTTGAATGCCAATGAGATTCCCTCATACGAGCAATCTGAGATAAAAGCTCTATGCCTATTGGAGTCTCATCAACAGAGCCTCTAGTATCAAGGAGCTGCTTTCGAAAATCATTGCATCGTTGCCGCAGCTGATAGATACCAATATGACCGGTTTCTAGGATTCCAAAGCGTTTCATATCTTCAGATATCGTTTTGACAGTAGATAGGCTTACATAATATGAAAAAAGTAGTGGGGTCTCGTACGGGCCAAACTCCCTGAAGAAATTCCTGATCATGCTCAAAGCCTGGCCTGTTTGTAACGACTCACAACAGCTAGTGGAGAGTAATGCTCTTGTAATCTTCCACATGTTATTGTCGCCAAACCCATCCATGTATAGGCGTTCAATCTGCGCTGCTATTTGCTTAAGATCATCGATACTCCTAATACACTCTGGCTTAAAACAGGCTCGAGATGCCACCATACTTCCATCAACTCCAACTCGCGCCGCACATTCAAATAATATTTGCGCCGCTTCGTTGTATTGGGCCGTGGGATCGCAGATATTCATTAGATCCGCTAACGCATTCAAAACTGTGGTATCTCTCGATGTATGACCTATGGAGGGCAGCAGACGCAGGAGGTTCTCCCTACCGACAGCTAACTCAGAATCGGAGCTTGCCTGCTCTCTGAGCCCACCCAAGTTATTAAGAAACGAATTACTAGCCGCCCTGGGTAATGTTTTATTGTGTTGCTTGTAAAGACACTGCAGATTTCGCAGGTTTTGAGTGGTCCATCCAAACGATTGCCCGTATAGAACGTCATACGGCGAAGGGTTTTGTGGATATGCCGAATCTCTAAGGTAAGGCTGATATGAGAAGTGTGGTGCCCACTCCCTAATCGTCTTTATCTGCTGTTCATAGACCTCGGCATTATCTTTGATGCTTGCGAATAGCTCGACGTCTTGGGGGCGAAATATATATCCATACCCCTTGAATTTTTCAAGCAGCTCACGTCCACCTTCGATCGTACAGGCGCGCAGATATCCATTAATAAACTTCCCATCTGTATTGGATGGCGCAAGATCAACGCCATTATAAAGCTCAACAGTATAGCGCAGCATGCTCCAAGCGGACAGTAACTCCGGCTCGGAAATCCCTGTTAATTGACTAAGCGCCTGCTTTACTCCTGGCGCATCGTGATTATGCTTGAGCGCATAAAATAAAACATCTCCAAAATCGTTACGATCTCGGGCAAAGTATGGAAGCCCCTGAGCTGCCATATCGCATTCCACAGCAGATTGCCGCACCGTATGCATAAGGAGAATCTGTGCAAGTCCCACCTCGCTATTAACGCGCCTTAGATGCTCATATATAAACTGGCACACCCTTGTCTTAACCTCCGCAGAGAAGTCACCCTGAAGGCATTGCTCAATCGCTCTATATGTTGTGAGGTCTGCCTTCGATAATAACTCGCGACTTTGGAATAGCGCTTGTATGCTGCCAATCGCGAAGATCTGCTGTTCCTGCCCCCCTTCAAGCAACCAGAGCGCCATTTTATCAAGACTCTTGAACAGCTCTGCTTGAACAGGATTTGCCTCGTAAGATCCATTACTCCCATGGCTCTGAGAAAGAGGTCGCCAGAAGATTTGTCTATGTTCGCAGATAATTTCAAGCGCATCCTTCAATCCAGGAACATTACAACTGTCTAGGCCCTTGATGGTCTCTGGTGAAAGATCTGCAATATAGGCCCCAAGTGGCGAGGCAAAGAAACCACTACCATGATTCACAAGGTAATACGATGCATTGCTGAACGCACTTAGCAAATTCATAACCAGCGCTTTCTCTGAGGAAAATGCTAATGCTTTTTTAGCGAACATAGCAGCCTCTGCCGTTCGTGGACTGGTGCGCATAAGGGCAGAAAGAACCTCCTGCTCAAGAAGTTTATCAAAACGGCCTACCTCTAAAGCAGAGAGCGCCCCGACCTCAATCAGGGTTTGTTGCACAGCTCGCCAGGTAGAGATATGACACTGTTCGATCAATGGCCGCTGACTTCCAAACAACTCCGCGTAAGATAGATCAAAATAATCTCCCGCAAATTGAGCGTTCATCAGACAGAGTGAAAGCATCTCCTGCACTTTTTCATATGAATAGAGATCTATCACCTGCTGAAGGGCATAGTAAAATTGAACTGGTGTGCCCTCACATGGGGCCTCCAGAGATGTAGAGAGTGCACTAGCATCACCCTTGCGCAACATGCTTATAATCAGGGGCTCAGCTCTCTTCTCAAGGTCAAGCACTACTTTCGGGTCTAATATTTCACTCGCAAGCTTAGCTCGAAGTAGCGCGCGTGCCTCTGTTGCTACACCTTCCAATATACCAGAGGCGAGTAAAATACCATCCGCGGCTTTAGATCCATAGAAGATCCTAGCCGCTCGGCACTCTGCATCTATACTACTGAGCCACTCCGATAATGATGTAATCAGATCATATCGCTTCTCGCTGATATGGTAGGAGTATGGATCAGTAAAATAGCTCTGCTGCCAATTAAAGCTCTGACTCTGTTCCTTGATGCTGCTCAGGGTAGCAAAGTGATCTGCGGCTTCTTTCAGCTCTTCTCTAAATCTGATGGCACTAAACCAGCGCGAACTGATCGCAAGTAGTTGCATTTCAGCGCCCCAAACCTCCTCCATCAGCTCCTCTCTTGAGGAAAACCCCTTCTCCTTAAGCAACATAGGCTCATACTGCGCTCTTAAAATATTAAGTTGTGTATATGAGTGATCGAGCAGTGTCACAGTAGAGCGCAGCTCCCGCTCCTGTAGAAAGATGGCTTTGGTTTGCTCTGTAAGTTCAGGCGGATTGGCTCGGTATCTATCCAAGTATTCCTTAATCGTAACGAGGCTATCCTGCATAACCTGAAGTCCGAAGGAAGCCTGTGCGGAGGAGTCTTCTATGGTCCGTTTAGTAGCGCGTATTGCACTGAGAAGCTCCTGAGTTGATGTAGGGCATACGACATCACATGAAGAAACCACAGCAAGCGGTTTCAATAGCTCTCTAAACTCGGATCGAAATGCCCGCAGTCCTGCCTCCTGCTGCAGAATCTGATCACGCAGCACGGCAATAATAGCAATAACCTCTTTCGAAACTGGTTTTAGCGCTTGGATGTGGGGCAGCTCTGCCGCACCTGCAACCTGTGCATGCTTGGGTGCTGTGGTTGGTATTGGCGCGATCTCAGGCATATTAGCTATCACTTAAATCACATGGCAACTGAGAGATAATGCTGTGCCAGTAGATCTGACACCTGCTTTTCGCACTTACTATAATATGCGGCAAAAGCGCATTAAGTCCAAAATGTTATGGCGTAATATCAATCTTTCGTAGCATATAAAAATGGCATGGTAGGCCGAGCTCTACCGGGAGTTATCTCAAATGTAACAGAGCCCCTAGAATCAATCTTGAGGGGTGCTTTATTACGAGGTCAATGGGAGGGCTTTACTCATGCACGCACTACGGTAGCAGAACACTATCGATAGTAATTACCTAAGGTATCTCCGTTATATTGATATTCCCGCAACTGCTCCGATGGATTACCAGTTGGTCCGTCGTTTCTGATCTTTTCACGGAGCGAGTCTAGCTCACGTTGACGAGCAAATAGCTCTGCGTTGTTTTTATTAATCTGCGCAACCTTACGTTCGCGAACGCCACCTTGACTGTTATTGTAGATAATCGCGCCAAGTGCGATACCTACAGGGATTCCGATCGCTGTGCCAAGTAAGGCACTAGCTGCGACGTCGCCGTTGGCGATAACCGATCCGACTATTGCACCGGTTCCCGCCCCTGCAACTGCACCAACAAGGCCATCCCTTGTTATGGAGTCGGACTGCGCACTACACCCCGAGGTAAGGATAGACACTATGGCAACTAGCGACAAAAATATTCTAGACATACTAAACCTATATATATCTCTTGCTGAATAACTACCCTGTTATGGGGGTATCTCTCTCAAACGTTGCATTTTAAACATCTTTTGAGGCCTAAGGAGATCGTTTCTGTCTTGGCAAAAAAGAAAACCTCCTGTAATATCAGTGTGATAGCTTATAATCATGCGATATATGAGAGGGGTGCGCCCTACTGCTCCCCATCATCTAACTTTTATACCGATGCCAAAAACACCACTCAGCGCTGAACAGAAACGAATGCAAGAGGATGACCGGCGCACCAAGAACTGGAAGCGCTGGGGTCCCTACCTCTCTGAGAGGCAATGGGGAACCGTACGCGAAGATTATTCTGCGCATGGTTCGGTCTGGTCGTACTTTACACACGATCAGGCGCGTAGCCGTACCTATCGTTGGGGAGAGGATGGGCTACTAGGCATCTCAGATCGGCAGTGCCGGATCTGCTTCGCCCCTGCTCTCTGGAACGGTAAAGATTCGATATTAAAGGAGCGTCTATTTGGACTCAGTGGTGCGGAGGGCAATCACGGTGAAGATGTAAAGGAGTGCTACTACTACCTCGACTCAACGCCAACACACTCGTACATGCGCGCACTCTATAAGTACCCACAACGTGAATTTCCATATGCCCAACTTGTAGATGAGAATCAGCGCCAAGGACGAAGCGAGCCAGAGTTCGAATTAATGGATACGGGCATATTTGATAATAACGAGTACTTTGATCTGTTCATAGAATATGCCAAAGCTGGCCCCAACGATATCTTGGTAAAAGTTACGGCCCATAATCGCTCCGATAAGGTTGCACCACTGCACTTCCTGCCAACCATATGGTTCCGTAATACCTGGAGTTGGGGACGCTCCGGCGAGGGATATACGATTAAGCCACGCGTATCATTGATTGATAATGACAAGTTTTTGCTGGTGCATCCGCAACTTGATCCATTCGTATTTCTCCCTGATCCAAACAATACTGCTGTCTGTCCGACCCCACTCTTTACTGAGAACGAAACAAATAAGTGGCGGCTATTTGGTGGAGAAAACGCCTCTTCGTACGTAAAAGATGCCTTCCATCGCTATGTCATCCAAGGGGAGACGCATGCTATCAATCCTACCAATTCAGGCACCAAGGCCGCGTTGTTGTACAAGACCGTGGTTCCAGCCAAGGGATCTATTGAACTCAAGTTTCGTATAAAGTCTTCACTTACCCCTCACAAAGAGCGCTTTACAAAAGACTTCGACAAGATCTTTGAAGCACGCCAAGAGGAGTGTCGTGAGTTCTATAACGAGATAGTCCCCGAGACCGCCAGCAAAGATGAGCGCGAGATACTAACCCAATCGTACAGCGGATTGCTGTGGACCAAGCAGTTCTACTACTACTCGGTAAAGGAATGGCTTGAGGGCGACCCAACACAGCCAACCCCCTCTGTACACCGTCGCAAGGCGCGCAATAATGAGTGGGAGCACCTCTATAACAGAGACGTTATCTCAGTCCCTGATAAGTGGGAGTACCCATGGTATGCGGCATGGGATCTCGCTTTCCATATGGTAGCCTTCGCACGGGTTGATCCATCCTTTGCCAAAAATCAGCTCCTGCTAATGCTTCGGGAGTGGTACATGCATCCAAACGGGCAGATCCCAGCCTATGAATTTGAATTCTCTAACGTAAACCCTCCGGTACACGCCTGGGCATGTTGGCGTGTATATCAGATGACAAAGCAGGATGGTAAAGGCGACCATAATTTTCTCAAACGCGTATTCTCTAAGCTGTTACTTAATTTTACCTGGTGGGTGAACCGAAAAGATACACGCGGCAAGAACCTCTTTACAGGGGGATTCCTTGGGCTTGATAATATTGGGGTATTTGATCGCAGTGCACCGTTACCAAAGGGGGGCTCACTGCAGCAAGCGGACGCTACCGCATGGATGGCGTTTTACTGCGGGACGATGCTTGCAATGGCGCTTGAACTAGCCGTAGAGAATGACGAATACGAAGATCTGGCTTCAAAGTTCTTTGAACACTTTATCTCAATCTCGTCGGCAATTAATCATTTCGGAGGAACAGGACTCTGGGATCAACTTGATGGTTTCTACTACGACCAGCTTGAATTAGATAATACAAATATCCCTCTGCGCGTGCGCTCACTGGTAGGAGTTATCCCACTATTTGCGGTCGAGGTTCTAGATAACAAGACGATCGATCGTCTTCCCGGCTTTAAGAAGCGGCTTGAATGGTTTGTTGCAAACCATCCAGACCTTGCCAAACAGATCGCCTATACCGATCACTCTGCGAAACTTGTTATCGGAGAGAACGGGGTGCGTGCACCTGGTAGTGTTAGGCTCCTTGCTGTCCCCTCAGCCGAGCGCCTCTCTAGAATGCTCAAGTACATCCTAGACGAGAAGGAGTTTCTCTCTCCTCACGGCATGCGCTCACTCTCTAAGATCCATGCCGAGTTCCCTTATAGGCTGACCCTAGAGAATAAAGACTACGGGATCGACTACTGCCCGGGAGATTCGAACACCGACTTCTTCGGGGGCAATTCAAATTGGCGCGGGCCGATCTGGTTTCCGATCAATGCGCTCCTGATTGAGTCACTCGATCGGTATCACCAATTCTACGGCGACAGCTTCCGGGTTGAGTGTCCAACAGGCTCGGGGGTCTTTATGAACCTCAAGCAGGTAGCCGATGAACTCTCACGACGCCTGAGCTCTATCTTTATCCCAGATCAGCAGGGCAAGCGCCCCTGCCACGGCGCAGATCTACGTTACGCCAATGACCCGCTCTGGAAAGATCTGATCCTATTCTACGAGCACTTTCACGGCGATAACGGTCGAGGAATTGGAGCAAGTCATCAAACCGGCTGGACATCGCTCGTATCATTATGTGTCGAAAGACTGGCTGCTAATTCGCAGCAAAGTGACTTGTCAGATTCTGCTACGCAAGCTTCGAAAGTACCGGCTTAGATCTAGCAACGAGATCACGCAGCACATTCATGTATGCGATAAAGGCCTCGTAGGGGCTCTCGAATGGGCTAAAATAGGAGTGCACCTGCCCATCTGGCCCACCTTTGGTGCACATATAATAGAGGTGATCTGAGGTCTGAAGTTTACGCCACGCCTCCCTGTCGCTTGCAAGGCTGCTTGCATAGATCTTTTCAAGGGCGCTGCTCTGCATCTGATTGCCACACCAAGCGCTCGTATCGCGCGCCGTATCTGCCCAGGAAGTAGTGCGGGGAAATGATAACTCTGTGCCTATTTCCGATCGCGCCGCAACCTCCGATAAGGTAGCAAAGCTCCAACCTGGCTCTGCAAGTACAGCCTCTGGCAACTCCTCAAGAAATGAAAAGATGCCGGACTCCACGTGATGATGTTCGCCGAATGTCTCATAATCTAAAAATAGTCCAACCATCTCAGTATCATCAGGTAGCTTGTGAATACGTTGTGCAAAGTTTTGTGCCGTAAGGGTGGTGCCATCTACACTTGAGCAGCTAAACCTGAACGCTATCTCATCTGATAGAGGATAATTTTTTAACAATAGAGCTGTAGAACGTCCCTGTACTCTAAAGAGCGAGTTGCAGGACCTCCAGCCAAGGATCTCATCTACCCCCTCCGCCAAAACCCCCTGAAATCCAAGCTCTGAAACGGCTGCTCCGATCGCATCACTATAGATCAACTCCGTATTTCTAAAGACCTTAGGACGGGTTCCGAACTCCTGCTCTATTAGGGCAGAATGTTCGAGCACCTGGGCGCGAAACTCCTCCGGTGAATAAAGTGCTGCCAAGGAGTGATAATAGGTCTCACCAAGGAACTCTACACATCCGGTCGCTGCCAACTCCTTGAACGAGGCGAGGGCTTCTGGGGCATGCAGCTTCATCTGCTCAATCGTGACGCCGGTGATTGAGAACGATACCTTGAATTTTACGCCGTGCTCTTTAATAAGTTTTAGCAACGTACGATTGGCTGGAAGATAGCAGCGCTCTGCCACCCGTTTCATCATTAGAGCGTTTAATGCATCATCAAAGTATGAATCAGAAACTCCGATATCAAAGTATGAGTAGCGCCTGAGTCGGTATGGCTGGTGGACTTGAAAATAAAAACAGAGGGCTGGCATCAATCTCCATGGCCTATCGGAACAACTAACTTGCGATGTCTTGGTATACTTCTATGGTTTTTAGCGCTGCTGCATCCCAGTGTAACTTCTTTACCTCTTCACGAGCCCTGTTGACCATCTCATTACGCAGCTCTTCGTGCAGCAGTGCGTTGATAATCATATCAGCTGTCCTATCAACGTCCCAGAAGTCCACCTTAAAAGCGTGATCGATAACCTCGGCAACTCCGGACTGTTTTGAGATAATAACGGGGACATTAAAGCTGATCGCTTCAAGAGCCGTCAGCCCAAACGGCTCCGATACAGAGGGCATCACGTACAGGTCAGCAACCGAAAATATCTCTTCAAGCTCTTCTCCTTGAATGAAGCCTGGAAAGAGAAAGTGACTCTCAAGCTTGAGCTGTTTTACCCTCTCCATTACCTCCGGCAACATGTCCCCACTACCCGCAAGTACGAAGAGTACATCAGGCACATGCGGAATAACGCGCAAGGCAACATCAATAAAATAGTCCGGCCCCTTCTGGTAGGTGACTCGCCCGAGAAAGAGCACTACGTTGTGCGGCCACGTTTTTTTAAGTCGGTAATCGGTTACGGCTTGGCGCGGATATATGCCGTTGTGTATGACTGAGATCTTTTGTGATGGAATCGAGTGGTGCCGCTCTAATAAACGTCGGGTATAGTGGCTAACAACGATTACCCTGTCTGCTGACTGCGCACCAAAGCGCTCGATCTGATTAATCTGCTCGTTGATAAACAGGCCACTACGATCATGCTCCAGGCTATGCACATGGACTACGAGGGGCTTGCCAGTTAATTGCGCAAGCGCCACTCCGGCTGGAAATGTCATCCAATCGTGCGCGTGGATAACATCAAACTCATCGGTCGCGATTCGGCTAATAACGTTCGCGGTAAATCGCTCAACCTCACTGAAGATGTCATCACCATAATGCCCCCCGTTTGGTGCAGGGATCTCAGGATAGAACTCCTCACGGTAGAGCGCGCTAATAAGATCGATACCGTAGACCTCTCCATCTATAAGGGCCTTGGCATGTCTGTCGCTCCCGCGCCTCTTCGATAGCTCAACCTGACTACCTGCTTCTAGAATCGCCTGCTTAAAATGGTCCGGGCTCCAGTAAGGTTTAAGAAAGGCTGGAATACGGGTAGTCGCAACTTTTGGCTTAGTTTCCTCAGCCACAGAGCAATCATAGCCGTTATCCACTGCGGGGCTTGCTACCCTACGCAGTTGATCGGTCAGTAGCATGTGATCAGCACGCTCACTTCCAAAGAGCTGTGGAACTACGAAGTGTATCGAGATCCCCTGATCTGAGAGCGCTCCAGTTAGCCCCTGACAGGCTGTGCCTAAGCCCCCTGCGATATGAGGGGGATATTCCCATCCGAGCATTAATATCTTCATGGCGGAGCGGATATAGTAAGCCTATTAAAAGTGTTGGGGATTATACGGATCACAGCTATGGAAGTCCACGTTATTACGGACGAAGTTAACTACACCAAAGAGCACTATTGAGCCCTCTTCTTAGGCTATCGCGCTTCACGGATCGTTTTAAAACGCCGTATGCAGCGCCCTTCTCTATCGCCTAAAGGTATTTTGCCTGTTGGAGAACTCCGTTCTGGATGGTATGCCCTCATCAGTGGCTAGCTTTTCAGTCTAGTGGGGAGATTATGATTATTGCAGGTGATATAGGTGGAACCAAGGCTCGTATCGGGCTCTTTGAGAGACGTTCCGGCAAGTCCGAGCTAATCCTATCTGAGCAATTTGCGAGCACGGACTTTTCTAGCCTTGAGTCGATCCTCAAACAGTTTATTGAGACACACCAGGATGCTATAACTTCAGAACTAGATGCCGCATGCTTTGGCCTTCCTGGACCGGTAGTAAATGGTCGTATTAAGGTAACTAATCTTCCTTGGGAGGTGGTGCAATCTGAGGTCGGGACTACCCTCAAACTACATAAGGTTCGATTAGTAAACGATCTAGTTGGAACTGCCGCTGCTATTCCTACGATGGACCCAAGCAGCCTTCTCCAGGTTTACCAAGGTATTGGCTCAGTTGATAGAGCTGGTTCATGTGTTGTAGTTGCGCCTGGCACCGGTATCGGGCACTCCCTTCTTCATCGCGAAGCTGGCTGGAGCGTTTTGCTGGCCTCTGAAGGGGGGCACGCCAACTTTGCGCCAACCAACGACGTAGAGATCAAATTACTTCAGTACCTACAGGCAAAGTTCTCGCACGTTAGCGTAGAGTCTGTTCTGTGTGGGCCTGGCCTTGAAAATATATACTCGTTCCTGCGTGATACTGGTCATGGCACCGAACCTGACCAGATGAGGAGCCCTGAGAACGCTACTAGGAGAGCCTCTATTATAACCGAGCTTGCTACTGACGGCTCGTCAAACTTGTGTGTTAAGACGATGCACCTATTTTGCAGCATGTTTGGAGCGCACTGCAGTAATATGGTCCTCACCTATCTGGCAACTGGTGGCGTATACTTAGGTGGCGGAATTCCACCAAAGATCGCTCAATTCCTGATGCAAGGGGCTTTCCTTGAGGGGTATTTGAAGAAGGGCAAACAGTGCGAGCGAGTCGAGGCGACCCCTGTATTTATCATTAAGGATGATCACGCCGCTCTGTACGGGGCGGCCGCTATCGCAGCAACCCTGTAAAACGGACCACCGCGCAACGAGTGGTGCTGTATGTATTAAGCCTTACTCTTACTAGCTCGCAGATTAAGCATCTCGACAAGCAGCGAGAAGCCCATTGCAAAGTAGATATATCCCTTCTCGACATGGTGGCCGAAGCCATCAATGACCAGCACAAAGCCGATCATAAGAAGAAATGTCAACGCTAGCATCTTGACCGTCGGATTTGCCTCGATGAAATGAACGATCGCCCCTGAAAAGATCAGCATAACAATAACGGCCAATATAATAGCAAGCCCCATGACCGGCAGATTATTCGTCATGCCCACCGCGGTAATAACCGAATCAAGTGAGAAGATCAGATCAATCAACACGATCTGACACACGATCCCTCTTAATGTTGGGGTCCTCTTAGGGTCATTTATATGCAGCTCGCTCTCATCCTTCATGGTCTTTTCGTGGATCTCCTTGGTCGCCTTGTAGATTAGGAAGACTCCTCCCAGGATAAGAACTATATCTCGTCCACTAAACGGTTGCTCCGCTATGGTAATAACTGGCTCGGTAAGGGATGCAAGGAGTGAGAGCGTTAGAAGGAGCAATAGTCGGGTGATGATCGCAACGGAAAGTCCAACCAACCGCGCAGTACGGCGGTCATGCTCTGGTAACCTGCCCGCTATTATGGCGATGAAAACGATGTTGTCGATCCCTAGGACGATCTCAAGTGAGGTTAGGGTCAAAAGTGCTATCAGATTAGATACGGTCAGAAGATCAAGCATACGCCTTATCTTGCACGTATATGTACTTTATAAAAGCCCCCGCCCTATAACATCTGCCTAAATCCAAGCACTGCTAACTCCAGGCGTATGCTTCAACCCGATGAATCTCCCCCTGATGTTCATGTTCGATATATTGCGGTGCTAGGTGCCAAAGCCAGCTATCTCTATTTATCAGCGCCCTTTCGGCACAGCCCTGCTTTAGAAGCTCTCCAGCAGCTCCGAAAAGCGCCACTTCAACCTCCCACTCGCTTCTTGAGGACTCGTAGATGTAATACTCAGTATCAAAAATGGCGACCGTCCTACGAGCTTTGGAGCTCCATAGTCCCTCTATATGTGCAATCTGAAGCCTACCCATCGATTCATATAGAGCCCTATATTCACCATCATTGAGCTGACCTTTCGCTTTAACGACCCGGTCACGCCAATAGAGCGGGATCTGCCCGGCAATATTAAGGGATATGATCAGATCAAAATCCTCAAGGCTCCAAGATGGAACCCCTGCTGAGAGCGCTAATAGGTATTTTTCTAACGAGTTGGATCGGAGTGCTCCTGCAAGCCCGCTACTCCATCGCTGCATAACATCGGTAACATCCTCGATGCGTGGATAGATCCTTACCTGTGGGTGATCGGCTATTACTGCACGCCATGCCGCTCGACAGGTTGGATCCGCATCAAAAAGGTGCAGCTCCTGACAGCTTGAAAGGATCTGTGAGAGATCGATATCTAGAAGCCGCCCAGCCCCTAGAACAGCAACCTTCTTAGCCGGCACGCCGTTGGCACGAATAAAGTCACGCGAACATCGCAGATGTGGTGCCCACCACTCGGCGCAGCGGGCGTACCGAGCCTCTATACCCCTCCCCATCTCAATAAAATCCCGATTGCGCAGAGCTGTAAGTATTCTCATGCCTGTAACTAGTCAGCATATTCCAGAAATATTCGCATACGGTAATGACACTCAAAAGCCCCTCAGGGGCCGATTTGCGGAGCCCGTCCAGCAGCGCAAGCTGCTGGCGCAGCAATGCGGTGGGGGTGAAAACATTAATTGGTCACAAAATCTCTCGTGCCCGATCAGGGGACGACCAATCGAATTACCTATCAAACTTCGCCGTAATCTGAGTAGCTTGAATCGCGACATTAAACTACGGTGACCAGTTACCTCATGCCTACCCTATAAGCACCTGATCTAACGTACTGGATAGGATTCAAAGCTATGGGAGATCGGCGCATTTGAATTAACCTACCGATCTAACGTATATTTCTAGCATGAACTGGGAAAACCAATACATGCAGATGGTTAAGACGAAACCTGGAATTATCGTCGCAGAGCAGGAACGTGAGATCTCTGAGCAGTCTCGTCACGAGCTACGAACTCGCCTCGCTCAGTTCAAGTGTTGCTTTGTGGAGCTCGGATCGGGCTCTGGACTTCACCTTTTAGAGCTGGCTGCCCAGAACCCTGACACCCTGTGTATCGGTCTTGAGATACGCTTTAAGCGCGCCTTTAGAACCGGGGAGAAGGCTGAGCGTGATGGGCTTACTAATGTGCTCGTTATGCGCACAAATGCGCGCCTGCTTAAGGATCTATTTGAAGTAGGAGAGGTTGCTGGATTCTTCGTAAATTATCCTGATCCGTGGGACAAGCGACGCTGGCTAAAGAATCGCCTTCTTAACACAGAGCTGCTTGCAACTATGAAGGAGCTGCTTATGCCGGGCGGAACCCTGCGTTACAAAACCGACCACCAGGAGTACTTCGCCTCAACCTCAACTCTGCTGCAAGATGGTGGATGGCGCATCGAAAAACAGACTACAGACCTGCTTGCAAGTGAGTGGACAACGAACAATATTCCAACTGAGTTTGAGTACCTCTTTAAATCTCAAAACAAACCGCTCTGCATGCTTGAGGCCCGTAGGGGCTAAGCGCCCCCACTACAACTACTTTTCCGCTCCCTTATCAGCAACTTAGCGCTGAACAGATTAAGAGTTCCACCGCATCCTAACCTATTAAGCATCGCGATCTAGCGACCTAGTAGGTACCGCACGATGATAACGCTTACAAATGTCACAAAAGCATACGGCTCCTTCGTTGCCGTAAATAACGTCTCACTACAGATCCCCTCCGGTGGAATCTTCGCATTTCTCGGGGTTAATGGCGCCGGAAAGACCACAACTATTCGCATGCTAACCGGAATTCTGCGCCCAACATCGGGTTCGATCCTGCTGGGTGGATTCGATCTTTTAACTAATCCGTTACAGGCAAAGGCGATCACCGGCTATATTCCAGACCGTCCAAACCTTTATCCGAAACTGACTGGTCGCGAGTTTCTTTATTTTATATCCGATATCTATCGTATGCCCGCAGTCCAGGCTGAGCGACGCATAGATGAAATGTTCGAGGAGTATTCACTTAGAGAGTGGCAGGATGAGCTAATTGAAAACTACTCGCACGGCATGAAGCAGCGCCTCGCTACCTGTGCAGCACTAGTACACAATCCACGCATACTGATCGTTGATGAGCCGATGGTCGGCTTAGATCCGCACGGAGCGCGTAGCCTAAAGGAGGCCTTTAAGCGCTACGCTAAAGCGGGGGTCTCGATCTTCCTCTCGACCCATTCACTTAACGTTGCCGAGGAGCTGGCGGATCACCTAGCTATTATTCATCAAGGCTCAATTCTTACGACCGGCACACTTGGTGATATTAGAGCTCTGACCGGTAATCACAGTGAGGATCTTGAGCATATGTTTCTGGAGCTGACCTCCGCTACGGCTGAGCATTAGTTAACGACCGGTTGTTGTGCAGGTTTTTAAGGTATTATGAAGGTATTCCCCCTACTCATTCGGCCATATCTGCTTGCGATCAGGAACCGCTGGCGCTCAGGTACCAGGCAATCGCTTAAGCAGAGCGGCACTCTGCTCCTTTCACTAGCGATGATGGCGGCTATCTACATCTCGACCCTCGCCGCATTACGCGAGGGAAGCACCCTCCTTAAGGGCGCCGAATTTGATCCGGTAGGCCCCCTTAGCATCCTACTTTCGAGCCTCTTTCTTATGCTTTTTCTAGCCTCAAGTATCAGCGCGATCGGCTCTCTTTTT
Source organism: Pseudomonadota bacterium (assembly GCA_026390555.1). Taxonomy (NCBI): domain Bacteria; kingdom Pseudomonadati; phylum Pseudomonadota; species Pseudomonadota bacterium. The sequence goes on along the minus strand of JAPLFS010000029.1, from coordinate 19,685 downwards.
CTCTCTAACGATCTCGACCTGTTGCTCTCCTCTCCGATCTCAAAGCATCAATTTATCCTCGGGAAAACCCTCGAGGTAGGGTTCTCAACGGGCTGGATGCTACTTATCTTCGGATTACCATCGCTACTTGCGTTTGGACAGCTCTATCAACCTGGAATCCTATTCTTTATCGTAGCTTCAACGCTCTGCATAACCTTCCTAACGTTCGCTGTGGTGCTGGGCGTATTCTGTGCGCTCCTATTTGGCACCCTCCTGCCGCCACAACGTAGCCGAGTTCTATTTCTCCTACTCTTTATCGGCTCCCTAGCGCTCTTCTTCGGCTCCCTTAATAGCCCGGCTATCGCTACTCAGAAAGTAGCTACTGGGGTGCTCCCCTCAGGTTTAATGCAGATGGGGGCGGTAGTGAGTAGCTCCTGGTCTCCAAGCTTTTACTGTTCGCGTGCCATCATAGATCTTGGCGCTGGGCACTATAAGACCGCCACTGTCACCCTACTTTCTTTGATCGGAGTTATCACAGTAACCTGGCTGATGCTTAGCGTGTTATGTTCACTATGCTACGAGCACGCCTACTCACGGGTGCGCTCACAGGGAACCCTGCTGCGGGTCAATAGCCGCGCAAGCCAACGTGCCGCTCGTTTTTGCATGCCCCTTTGCTGCCCACAAAGCCGCGCCATTATAACGAAGGAGTATAAGCTCTTCTCGCGCGATATTACGCATACAATTCAGCTCGCCATGCTTCTGGCGATCTGTTTTATCTACCTCTATAATTTCAAAGCGCTGCAAACCCCACCTAATGCACGCGAGGAGGTTGTGCAGCTCTGGCAAACGTTACTCCTACTGGTGAACATAGCGCTTAGTTTCCTGGTCATGACCTCGATCTGTTCCCGTTTTGTATTTCCCTCACTCTCGCTTGAGGGCAGCTCCTTCTGGATCCTGCAGAGCGCTCCGATCTCAATCAAGAAGATCCTGCGTGCGAAGCTCAGGAGCTGGGTTCCTCCAATCTCTATTATCAGCGGTGTGGTCTTTATCTCAGGTGCGATGGCTCTTGATGCCGATGGCCCCCTACTCCTGGCTTCCTGCGCCTCGGGGGTGATTATGTGTTATGGCTTAATCGCTCTAGCAATCGGGCTGGGGTCTCTCTTGGCCCGTTTTGAGTGGGAGTATGCCAGCCAGATCTCGACAAATATGGGGAGCTTTATCTTTATGGTGATCAGCATGCTCTTTCTTGGAATCAACCTACTCCCGATCACCTTTATGTACGGCGCATATATCATCGTGCCGGAGCTATTCCCACATCCCGACTCGCGCCTAATCGTTATTGGGATAGCGCTGATAACCCTCCTAATAATCAATAAGATTATAGCCTCTATATCTTTATCAATTGGGGCAAAGGCGCTTGCGCCGAAGTAGCGTGTTTGCGCTACGGCTATATTTTCCCTAAACACGCAACTTTCCCTTACCGCTATCGATTAGTATAGGCGCTAGGCACCGTAGGGCCCCCTTAAAGCACTCTATGATCAGAGCAATCATTAAACCGTTAGGCAGCCATCCTGAGCTCTCCGTACAGGCTTGCAGGGCCATCATACAGGAGGCTCGTGCAAAGGCTGCCCTCAGCACGCTGCGTAGCCGCAAGCGCGCCCTGCGCTATGCGCACCATGTTCGAGAACAGAGCGCACAGCGTGGCTACAGAGCAGGCGTTGAGGCAGCCAGAGCCGATCTACAACAGGTAGCAGAGGGGCTACGCTCACACTACGGCGATCTCTTAGAATTAGCACAACGGGACTCGCGTGCCATGGCGCTACTGGCGTGTGAGGAGCTGATCGGAGCGACATTCGCTAATAATTCGGCTACACTTCTGCCGTGGCTAAACGAGGCGCTAGAGATAGTAAAGCGTTCGCGCGATATCACAATTTACTATCATCCAAAGTACGAGCGCTTCTTTAGAGATATATCACCCACTTTGCCTACAAACATCACAGTTCGCTGCGGCGATATAGCGCAGCTAACTGACTTTGCCATTCGGGGCGAGCTCGGTCAGGTTGAATTTGCCTGGCGTGAAACCTTGCAACGCTATCTCTCTGAAGAGAGCGGCAATCAACAGGAGGCGGCATGAGCGCAGCGGCTCGACGCCTAAATCCTATAGCCGTTATCGGACATATCGTATCTGTGCAGGGCGGAGCTATCCTGGCGCAATTTCCTCAAGCCTCTGTTGGGGATCTCTGTTGGTTTAAGACGCGCAAACAAAAAACGATCTGCGGCCAGATCGTAGCGTTTCAAGAAAACCTCTTCTCGTTGGCGCTTTTTGAGGATCCAGAGGGGATCTATCCAGGTACGCCGGTTCGTACACACGGCACACAACTTTCTGTTCCAGTTGGCCAAGAACTTATGGGGCGCGTTGTAAATCCCTTAGGAATTCCGATCGATGATGTAAGCAGGCCTTTACACCGTTCAATCATGCGTCCGGTGCTTTCACGACCACCGAACGCTTCGATGCGTCCCCTAATTGATCAACCCCTTGTGACCGGTGTGCGGGCAATCGATGGCTTCTGTACCCTTGGTACGGGGCAGCGGATCGGTATCTTTGCCTCTGCTGGGGTAGGCAAGTCGACCCTTTTAGCGATGATTGCACGGCGCGCCTGCGTTGATGTGATCGTGGTTGCGTTGGTGGGAGAGAGAAGCCGCGAGGTGCGTGAGTTTATCGATGAAACCCTTGGGGCCGAGGGCTTAGCCCGCAGCGTTATCGTTGTCGCAACGAGCGATGATTCTTCGCTCCTTAGACAGACCGCCCCGTATACGGCGACAACCATCGCCGAGCACTTTAGAGATCAGGGTAAGAATGTGCTCCTGATAGTTGATTCATTAACCCGTATGGCGCGCGCCGTGCGTGAGACCAGCCTAGCTGCCGGTGATATCCCAGTTAGACACGGCTATACCAACTCGGTCTACACCCAACTGCCGAAACTCCTAGAACGGGCGGGGAGATCTATGCAGGGCTCGATCACTGCCCTCTATACGGTCTTAACTAACCAGGAGGAGGATATTGATCCCCTTGCAGATGAGATAAAAAGCCTACTCGATGGTCATATCTGCTTACGACACGAGATTGCTGCCTTGGGGGTTCTGCCAGCTATCGATATTACGCAGAGCATCTCGAGGTTATTTTCGCGATTAAACGACGCTGAGCACAAAAAGAATGCGCATATCCTCTCGCATGCAACCACTAGATTTCTAAAGGAGCGTCAGATCGTTCTGCTGGGGGGCGTTCCAGACACAGAGCTATCCCGTATTATTTCACACCAGCAACTGCTATTAGGCGCTGTAAGACAGCCGTTTCATGCTACCAGCACCCTAGAGGAGACGCGCACATATATGCGCGAAGCGTGTCAGGTGCTGGCCAAATAGGTCACTAGAAATAGGGTCTTAGAAATTCGGCAGTTGCGTTTGTTTAACGAATAAATCGTTTTCCAAGATTGATTGCTGGTTTTTCTAATTTTTCATATGACAACTTTGCGGCAAAATAAGTAATTGCTACAAGTGTTGAAAATAAAATGATTAGTTGCAGTTCCGGGTTTAGGAATGTTTTAAATAATGTTTTTTTGTATATAGAATTGATGATATCTAAAAATATAAAATGAAGCAAAAACATAGACAATGAGACTTGTCCAATGTTTATTAGATATTTTGGAACGACACTTTTGAAACTTTTTATACTGCTCAATTTAATAGCAAAAATCCCAAAAGCTATTGCTGATAGTATTGGGTAAATAAATCCATTGTAGCCTGTTTTGAAAGTTGTTGTATTGAGTAAGTAGCAGCTAATGCAGCAAAGTAGCGCTGCGAATAATAGTGTGTAATTAGATATTGTTGTGTCTTTAAGCTTTTTAAAGGTAAGCATTCCTATTAAAAAGACATTTATTTGATTTACTATGGAGCAATACATAAATCCGAACTTATCGTTCACTACAATGCTTTTAAGCATTTCCTTTTCGACTAACCATGCCTGAATAATTTCAATTGCTACTAATTGCGAAATGAAAGAAATCGAAGTCACAAGCAATGTAAATTTTAAAAAACTATTAAAAGTTAATTTGGAATGAATCGCGAAAAGAATTGGAAATATTGCGTAAAATGATACCTCAGTTGCTATGCTCCAACCGCCTGGTACGACATAATTATAGTTTTTCGGGTGAAAGCCGTGAAGGAATATTAAGTTTTCAATAACGCCAAGGGTGTTATAATCGGCCGGAATATTCAATTCATTTGTTTTGTAGTAATTTTTTGATATCCGAAATAATAAATATAAAACTACTCCAAAATAATACATTGGGGCTATTCTGAAAAATCTTCTTATGTAGAAGTTTATAGGCTTCGCCTCTTTCCGTTCGCTCATTGATAAGCATAGCGTAAGTGCTGAAGTGATAAAAAATAGTTGAACTCCCAACTGCCCGTAATTAAATATTGCTCTTGTAAGTTGTAGGATTTTAGGGATTTGCTGTTGGCTATGAACCGCTATTACACCTAACATCGCAAGTCCCCTAATTAAATCTATATATTCGAACTTGCTTAATCTATCCGCTGATTGCGGGTGGACTAATTCTTGCTGTGTGTGTTCATACATTGGAGTCTTGAGCGTTGCTTGCCATTTGATATGATTTTACGTGTAGCAAGTGCTTATGTAAAGCGAAACAAGTAACGCAAAAACTGAAGCAAGTGTTGTAGAGTTACTCTCCTTACACACTTACTCACACAGCAGAGGCAGCGTTCTCAAACCAGAGCATTCGTAGCCCGCTCTTAATAATCTGTCGTATCGAGACAAAGTCATCGACCGCCAGAATTTTCATGTTTTTGTAGAATTAATCAAGTAACGCCATGCTGTGGCCGCTATTAATTCGATACTTATCGGATCAGAGCGATAGTTCCCTTAAGAATATCACTGGCTGCTGACAACACCTGTGAATTAGCCTGGTAACCACGTTGATAGATCACAAGATCAACGAACTGATTTGCGATATCTACGTTTGAGCTCTCAAGTGCTGCTCCCTTTAATCCGCCCCGCGCGCCGCGCCCAGGTATTCCAAGCTGCATCTCCCCAGTATCGATGGTACGGGAATATACTGAGCTACCGCTGCGCTCCAGGCCATCTACGTTCTGAAAGATTGCAACCGGCAATGAACCTACTTGGGCGCGTTCTCCAGTGTCAAGAATGGCGTAGATTCCACCGTTCGTATCGAACTCATAGGAGCTAATCTCACCCGCACCCCGCCCATCTTGAACGGCATTGGTAACAAGCGATCCACCTGCGTACTGTGTAAAGGACTTTAGATCTATAGTGATTGGACTTGCGGCAGCACCGTTCGCCCAATTAATAGTGCCGTTGATAGCAGCAGCAGCGGCATTAGCCTCATCTATCCTACCAACCGGATTGAAGGCTAACGTCGCCTGTCCGACAAGTACCGGCACATCAACTCCGGCTCCGGTATCAGATCCGTTCACATAAGATTGAACGGTCCACTGATTTCCCGCACCTTTAAAGAAGCACAAAGTTACATCGTGTCGTTGTCCGAGTGAATCAAAGATACCCTGAGAAGCCACAAATGAGGCTGCAGTACTGATCTCCTTAAAGCTTGAACCAGCTGGTGGGGGAGTTGCATTAATCTGTGTTCCATCGATATTTCCAAAAAGCTGCAGGTTCGTAGTTGCTTGCGCCTCAATATTCACCTTATTCATGTCGATCGACGTTAAGGTTGTAGTGTCTGCCCCCTGATAACCAAGCACTGGCAATCCAGCCGAGGTGGTTAAAAATCCATCGGTGCTAACCTGAAATGTACCCATCCTAGTAAAGAGAGGATTCTCCACATCACCTACCAGAAAAAATCCATTTCCGGTTAGCGCCACATCAAGCGCGCGCCCGGTTATATCGAGGGCGCCGGTTTCAAAGTTCTGTCGGGTTCTGCCGATAGAAACGCCGTCCCCAGATCCTGACACCACCTCAGAGTTACTGGAATCTGGAATCTCTCCCATAATATCGCGGAACTCCGCCCGTCCTCGCTTAAAGCCTGGGGTGCTGGCGTTGGCTATATTATCGCCCACAACGGCGATAGCCTGGCCATGTGCAGAGAGTCCCTCCCTGCTGGTATTGAGCGCTGATTCTAGTCTCATTTAAGCCCCTTATCGTAACTATTCACCCCAGTACAAACTTCTCGGTGGTTAAAAGGATTCGATCTTGCGATCGGTCCTAAAGACCCACCCTTTCTTGTCGTCCCCTTGATCGGGAACGCTCATTTTAGGGGTGTGAATAGTCAGTATTATCTCCCCCGATTTGCTCCGTAAATCGACCCCTGAGGGGTTTGTAAGCCCTGCGACATGGCATTTCTTGCCCATGCGAGAGCCCTCGTTAATGATAAGTGCAATTGCTCTGCCAAGCGCGCGCTCAGTACGTCAGGGGGTTAGCCGCAATATATGCGGCACTTTATGCTGCTGTTCTGAAGAACGGGGTTCCCAGCGCTTCGCCTTATCGTTGTAGCATCAAGCCTTAGACACAAAATGGCCCTTAATAGCTCCCTTGTCGCCCTAACCTTTGCCGCTGTATAAAGGAGTCTATGCACATACTTCTGTCAGGCGCCTCCGGCTTCCTGGGTAGCGCCTGTGTTGATCTACTACGAAGGTTCCCTGAGATAGAGCTCTCAGTCGTTAGATCATCGCGCGTTGAGTGTGTATTACCGCTCGGCTCGCGCGAGATAACTCTACTCGACCCAACCGATTACTCGGCACTTGAAAAGGGGCTCGGCGCACGTACCCCAACCCATATTATGCATCTCGGGGGTGTTTCCTCACCATCCGCATGCGAGCAGGATCCGACCCTAGCATACCGCGGCAACGTAGAGTTCACTAAAACCCTCGTGCGCTACGCTAAACAAACCGCCGCACATATAAGCCTAGTATCAACCGATCTGGTCTTTGATGGAGCCAGGGCGCCTCCGGGCGGTTTTGATGAAACAGCCACCCCACTGCCACTCTCTCACTACAGCAGATCTAAGGTAGCCGCCGAGGTTGAAACCCTCTCCTATCACAAGGGGTGCGTAGTACGGTTGGCGCTGCTCTATGGGCACTCATTCTCAAAATCCAGAGGCGTACTTGGCTGGATGGAGGAGACCCTGCTCGCGCGCGAGCAACTGATTCTATTTATAGATGAGTACCGATCCCCGATTCATGTGGCAGATGCGGCTAGCTCTCTCTTTGAGATATCGCGCCTTAGCCTTACCGGAGTATGGCACTGTGGGGGCCCTACTAGGATGTCACGGGTAGAGTTCGGCATAGCTATAGCGGAAACGCTCGGCTACAATAGCGGATATATACAACCAACCTGGCGTGCTGAGGCCCCCTCGCTTCCGCTCCGACCTGAGGATGTGACCCTAAACTCAAGTAAGCTATCGGCACTACTAGGATTTATCCCACGTCCTGTGCGTGAAGCTCTGATTGAGGAATAACGCTAAAAAAACCTTTAAGCGACTCAAACGTACATTACTTGTACTTTAGTAAGAAACTACCCCGTGCTACAATGAGAGCGGTATAGAGTCTGCTGATTCACTCTTTATTTGGAGATAAACCGTGCGAAACCTTATGCTCTTATCTGTATTGACGCTTGTACTTTCGGCAACAACGCTCTCAGCGCATAGTGAGTGCTTCGGTGAGAGCGCCGATATGTACGGTTGTGGAATAGCAGCCCCGCGCGAGGCAAGCTTAGAGCAGTTCGCTAATACCTCTAGTCCTGTCCTGCCGTATTACGGCCCACAACAGGGCTCTCCATACGACAACCTCTTTAGTCAGGGTGAGCGACGCCAAATGCTACGCAGTATCATACTTGGAAATAGATCTAACTCAGGTGCCGCTAACATGGCCTTTAGAAGCGCTATGAACAGCTCGGCCCGCCCGCTTCGTCGCGGTCTGGGTAGCTCAATTCGTGTCTATGGTAGTTCTAGTGGTGGATTTGGTGGTGGATACTAAAAACGTTGATCTCTAACGAAAGTTCTGCGCCTCTATGCGCTCTTTAAGCGCTGCTTCAAGATCCCCTGCGGTGACGATATACTCACGACTCCCCCGTACAGACTCGCGCTTGAATGCATTTAGACCAGCCTGATTACAGATCTCACGTATATCAGCGGCGCATTTTCCATCAGTTGCTCGTGCCATAGCCTGAATATCAACAGCCCCATCGAGTGGCAGCTTGCTAAGGTACATCGCAAAGAGCTCAATGCGTGCCAGTGCGTTCGGAAGCGGGATCTGGATCGTTTTGTTGAGACGCCCTCCGCGCTTCAGCGCCGGATCAACTAAGTCCGCCCGATTCGTTGCCGCGATAATATATACCCCCTCGCGTTTAACCACCCCATCGATCAACTGCAGTAGGTGATTGAGGAGGTTGTCTGCGTGCTGAGCATTTCCCTCAGCACGGTTCTTTGCAATCGAATCAACCTCATCGATAAAGATAACGGAGGGGGCCGCCCTTGCTGCTGTTTTAAAAAGCTTCGTAAGGTTTTTCTCGGACTCCCCCACCCACTTTGATACTATTTCATTAGCCTGCAGCACAAAGAAGGCTAAGTTTGCCTCGTTTGCAATGACCTTCGCTATAGTCGTTTTGCCAGTACCAGGGGGGCCATTAAGTAAAATACCCTTCGGAACAGAGATACCGTATCGTTCTGCTGTTGATGGATCTCGTAAAAGCTCAACCACGCTCTTAAGCTCAGATTTCAGATCTTGATCGATAATTATATCGTTCCAACTGATCTTTTCAATCTTGTCATTGATGGCGTGCGGATTGGCGTCCTGCGCATCCTGTATGCGATCTGCATCATCCTCATCTATCATGAACATCTCAAGCGCCGCCTCAATATCTGCCTGAGTTACCATCTGAGTACGCTGCTTTTCAGGGATAGCCTGTTCACGTTGGTAGGCAGAAAGCCCCGCTTGATTACAGATAGCCTTAATATCTGCTCCTGAATTACCCTCCGTCACCTTGGCCAACGTATCAAGGTCTAGGCCAGAGGCGAGCCGCAACTTGCGTGCATAAACCGAGAACAACTTCCGACGTGATTCCAGATCTGGCAAGGGGATCTCAATTACTCGATTGAGCCTTCCGGCTCGCCGTAAAGCTTCATCCACAAGATCGGCCCTGTTGGTCGCTGCAATAACGTAGACCCCCTCACTCTTGAGCACTCCATCGATTAACTGCAGCAGGTGATTAAGGAGGTTGTCACCAGGTGCTGCGTCGGAGCCCGATCGTTTCTTTCCAAGCGAATCAATCTCGTCAATAAAAATAACCGCTGGGGCATTCTTTACAGCAGCCTCAAACAACTTTGTGAGATTCTTCTCTGAGTCCCCCACCCACTTGGAAACGATCTCATTGGCGCGTAATACGAAGAAATTTAGCTCCGCCATCGTTGCTACGGCCTTCGCTATCGTTGTTTTTCCGGTCCCAGGAGGTCCGTTAAAAAGAATGCCCTTAGGCAGCGCGATACCGTAGCTCTTTGCATTCTCTGGATTCTTAAGGAGATTAATCACGGAAACTAGTTCGGCCTTAGTTTGCTGTGAAATAATAAGGTCATCCCAAGCCACCTCCTCGATCTCTTGGTTACGAGCCTTTGGATCGTATCCGGTACCCTCTGACTCGGCAGATTTAGGTGATTTCCCCTCCATTCCTCCAAGCCCCTTGCCCTTTGATACCGCTAAGAACGTTAGCACCAACGGAACAACGTGCAGCATCGCCCATTGCATCTGATCACGATCTCCGTTCGCAGCTGCGCCGTACATAAAGATAAAAAATAGGAGGATTAATATTGCCGCAGAGCTCTGCAACAAGAAGTCGCACAGCCTCAGCTTTTCCTGCGAGTGCCAATAACGGGATTGATAGCCGTAGTAAGAGAACGGGAGAAGGAAGATTACCAGTAACGTAACCTGCGATAACTTCACGATTTCATAGAGTGAGATCATACCTATATGCCTATCGGACAAACGACGCAGATGCTCAAGTTTGTGACATAATTTATTGCATCCACAAAACTGGTGTTATCGTAACTAGCTCTCTATATCTAGGCTGTTATAGCTAATGGTGCTCAGTTAGCGCAACTATTGCAAGGGGTTAGAATAGCTTCGGCCCTATACAGCACACCAGCCCACTAAGCATGCATAACAAGGCTGGCACAATGATGGAAAACGATACACTGTTAAAAAAAGGGATAGGGGAGCTACAACGCTCACTCGAGCGCTTTGAGAGCTATAATAACGGCTTTATCCTGCCCGACACCCTACTAGTGCTACGACTCGATGCGCACCGTATCGGCGAATGGGATAGCTCTGTTGGGGAGTATCCGTGCGGCGAGGCTATCACAGCCGCTTTCCATAAAACTGCAGAAGCTCTTATGACCTCCTCGTTTCGCGTCGTTATGGCGTACGTACATGGGGATGAGATCTCACTTGTGATAGATCCTGCCGAGAATAACAATCCACTCCGTCGCAGCAAGCTAATTTCACATATCTCTTCTGCAGCAGCTATTCACTTCCTACAAGCCTCTGGTCACGCTGCCCTGTTTGATACCCACTTAAGCGAGCTGCCATCAGTTGCTCGTCTCGTTGAGTATTTTTTCTGGCAGAGACGCTACTGCTACCGAAATGCTCTTACGATAGCCCTGCGTAAAAAATTAATCACTTCCGGGCTCTCTAACGAGGAGACGGAACGGCAACTTCACGGCGCTTCAGAAGCCCAAAAAGCAGTTAGACTTGCAGAGCTAGGCTCCCCCATTGATTCAATTCCACATACTACCCGTCGCGGAGCGCTCCTCTACTGGGAGTCTCTGCTGAAGAATGATCGTGAACACTTTCGTATTAAAACAGAGCTTGCTCTTAGTGATGACGATGCGCTCTTTCTCTCTAAATTGCGTCACCTGCTGCAAGAAGCAATTGGCATCGAGCTACCACAGCCAGTAACCGCGCCGCGCGCCGTAGCAAACACAGATATTCCTATAACGACTGCCGTTAAGGGCGTTCATCAGCAGAGAACTTATCGCAATAATCGCAAAACAAACGTCTCAGTCATTAAGATGACGGCGAACCTACAGAAGGGATAATACTGCTAGAAATTCGCAAGACCATTAGAAAAGATCTGCGCTGACGTGAGACTCCACTAATAGCTGAAAAACTCTCTACTCCGATCTCTTCTGATACGAATGTGTTATCAATCGTACGGTACAGGAAAAGATCTTTCATATTATTACGGACCGATCTAAGCCCAACCTGCCCACTATACATAGATACTATCGGTGAGAACGGGGTCGCTTCAAAGCCCCCTACTACGATGCGCGGCTCCTTGCCGTAACGCATTAGGGTGGCCAACCTTCGTGATGTAATCTTACTGCGAGAGAAGTCCTCTAGCGAGATGGCTGGCAGCAGGTCTACAACACCGATGGCAGTGCGCACTCCCCCTGGCATCACGAGCCTCAGATAAACTCCAGGTAAGGCGTCATACCCAAGATTATCACGCGGCGGGTCTTCAAATGGTATCTGCGAGAGTATCAGTATTCCCCTTGCTACAGTCTGTGGGGTGCGGAGCTTTGAGGGAAAGTTAGCTAGAGCTCTCTCTGCTAGATTGAGTTCGGTATGCGAGCCAAGCAAAACAACTAGCGCTGGAGCCTTTTCTCTAATCACCTGCTGCAATACTGCGAGTCCCTCCGAAGCAAAATCAACCTGCGAGAAAAAAATACTAAGGTCGGTCGTTGTTGACGCCTTGGTTGCATACGAACGCGGCTGGTATATATACGGGAGAAGGAGCCCCCCTACCCGCCCAACTAGATATAGCTGTGTAATAATGGCAAAAAGCAGCAAGAGCGTAACGCGGCGCCTATGCAATACACGCCAGACTGCGAGCATTAGGCCTAGGACAATAAATGGGATCCAGTACAGGGAGGCGCTACAGAGCAACTCCTGCAACCAAAATCGTGGGTGACTTAGGTGGCATAGCGCCAGGATAGAGAGCATCACCGTCCAGATTAGCAGCGCAATTTGATTAAGAATTAAGTAACTAGTCCGCATATTCCAGAAATATTCGCATACGGTAATGCACTCAATAGCCCCTAAGGGGCCGATTTGCGGAGCGAATCGGGGGTGAAAACATTAACTGGTCACAAAATCTGCCGTCCCCGATCAGGGGACGACCAATCGAATTACCTATGAAACTTGGCCGTAATCTGAGTAGCTTGAATCGCGATATTAAACTACGGTGACCAGTTACAGAATTGACGCTAATCGTTCCAGTTAAAAACGCCCTTCTGCCACACGTAGATCAAGCCTACCAATAGCACCCCCATAAACGAGAGCATCGGCCATAACGCCATTACTCCCATCTGCTCAAGCACAACGGCCCACGGATACATAAAGATCACCTCGATATCGAACAGAATAAAGAGCACGGCTACGAGGTAGAAGCGCACACTAAAACGTTGCTCCCTAACTGAGCCGACAGGTATCGCCCCACACTCCCACGGCATCTGCTTGGTCTTGGTCGGATTCTTTGGCCCAAGAAAGATTGATAACAACACCATGGTTACTAAAAACCCGGCTGCCGCAATGCCTAGCAACAGAACTCCGAGATAGGGATTTAATTCGCCCATATGTGACCAATAGAAAACAAAAAACAAAAAATGCACCCGACTGGATTCGAACCAGTGACCACCCGCTTAGAAGGCGGGTGCTCTATCCATCTGAGCTACGAGTGCACACTACTATAGGGAGAGCGAAACGAGCATCCTGCTACTTTTTGCGTAATGTTTTCTTAACAAAAACAACTACCACCCGTACACGCACCCCCAAAGTGACCCGGATGGTATTGTATGAAGCCCTAAGATTCAACTGACCATTTTTCTGCCATCCCTACATGTTAGGGCTATCTAGCACTAAGGAGTCATTATTAAATATCAATGATATCAAATGGTTACTAATTAATACAGGTATACTTGAAGCACTTTTCACAAACTAAAGATTATAGGATAGAACACTATCCTACTATACCAACCAGCGCTCGAATTCCGACGCCGGTAAAACTTAGATAGTACTTTATTGTAAAGGCAACGCATGGCGCTTCCGAGCAATACAAAGCGGAAGATCTTCGATGGAAGATACGAGGTGCTCTCGATAGTTGGTCGCGGCATCGACAGCGTCGTCTACCATGCGCGCCATGTCAGCGGCTCTAACCAAGAGGTCGCCCTTAAAGTTCTCCTTAACCATAAGAATCCCACCTTACTTTCGGAACGTCTACGAAAAGAGGCTCTCACCTTGGTCTCGTGCCGACACAAATACGTCGTGCGTCTCGATGATTTTCACTCCGTAGATAATCTCTGTTACCTCTCGATGGAATACGCCTCGGATGGAGACCTAAGAAAGGTACTCTCAAGCTTAGGAACCCACCTTTCATCTACCAGGGGCGCGCGCTATCTCCAACAGTGTCTTGAAGCGCTTGATTTTATCCATGCTACAGGCGTGGTTCACCGCGATATAAAATTAGATAACATCCTCGTTATAAGCGAGCAGGAGATCCGTCTGGCTGACTTCGGGCTTGCACTTCTGCCTGGAGACGAAGTAGAGCTTGATGAGTTAAAGGCCGGAGTTGGGTCCCTATCGTACCTTCCACCGGAGCTGCTCGATGGAACAGCTTACGATGAGCGCTCTGACCTATATTCATTGGGGCTGTGTTTCTATGAGGCACTTGCCGGATTTCACCCATTTGACAAGCTGTCGCTAGCCGAACAGCTACACGCCAGGGATGACGGTGCAATAGCGCCCCTGCACGATGTTCATCCAGGCTTTCCCCGTCATCTCTCAGATGTAATTGCAAAGCTCATTCGATACAACAGCACCGACAGATTCCAAACCGCTCTTGAGGCTGCTCGCGCCCTTGGTAATCCCGACTTCCGCACTGAAGAATCTATTCAGGTTGCAGTAGCAGCAAATGCAGGGGATTCAATTATCTCTAACGACGATCAGAAGCAAAGCGAGCCAGCAACACCCGATATCTTTGAAGTTTCGTACGCTGCGACTGAGCAGGACTATGATCTTTTATCAGATGATACGCCTGAGGAACCTCTGCAAACGGCAGCCCCCTACAAAACCGGAGAACGCATCCCCCAACTAACCGAGGAGATAGATCTAGCTCGAATTAAAGAGATCCTCGCCAATGATTCTCAGCAAAAAACTGAGAGAGCTACCCGCAAAGCAACACACACTAGGACGATACCAGGCACGCCCGACGCCAGCAGCCCACCAAAACAGGAGCGCTACGCACTGGAACCGAAACCACGTACGCAGAACGAAAAAGGTTTGCCTGCTCCACAACAAGCCCCACACTCCAATCTCCAGAGCCTAAAACGGCTAGTAGGCGTTGGTTTCGCCGCCGCTCTCTTGACCATCTCCTTAATCGTCATAGTTGAACACGCTCCAGGGTTCTCACTTGATTCAATCACGACGCTCTTCTCCCATTTCCAGTCTGTTGACAGTAATGAGGAGCCTACTCCAGCGCTAGTAAGGGAGGAGTCTCCATTTCAAGCTGATAGTTCCCTCGGTATTTCCGCCGATGCAACCTTCCCACTAGTCCCGGGTGGTCTCTACTCGGGCGCTATCGAAGGGATTATTCCCGGTATCCGCTCACCCCTAACCCTGCTATCACTACCTACAAAGGGCCAGGTAGCTGTTATCGTCGGGATAGAGGGGTGGTCTCCTAGCATGTCATCATCTAAAGTAGAGGAGGGAGCACCAGAGAATACCCTTGTGATACGTACCAATGGCGTTATTCTTAATCTTACTGGGGTGCTGTCATCCGACACAATAACTGGTACATTCGTTAATGCGTTGACCGGCGAAGCTGGAACGTGGAGTGTAAAACAGGTTTCGTAAGGCTCGCACTGTGATCAAACGATATGGGATCAAACGATATGGGATCAAACGATATGTGGCCGCTATCTATGACACCTGCCTAACTAGAGCTTTGGCTAGTTGTATACATACGATAATCGCCTTATCTGCTTTGCTCATTTATAGCAGCACCCTACTATTAGCACAGGAGAAGACGGGCCCCTTCCGCTACGAGATCTCTCACCGTATACCCGAAATAAGCGCGGTCCCCATGGCGGGTGCCCTCATGCCTATCTCGGTTGAACTCATTAATACCAGAGAGGTCGAGGCAAAGGTTAGATTAGTAGGCTCACGCGATGGTCGCTTTATGGACATCGCCTTTCCTATCGGTGCGCTCAACAAGCTAGATCAGCCAACGTATATGCTAGAGGTTCCAGCACCACTCGCCGCTATGACCTATCAGTTCATCATACATCAACCGTGGCAACCCTGATCTCAAGATCGAAGACCCTTGAGCGCGAAAATACTAATCTTGAAACATCACTCAAGATTCTAGAAAATTTATCGGCAAATATTAATCACTGAGTGGGGTCATGATGTCAGCTAAAGTATCTGCCCTTATTAATACTAAATTAATACGACGCTTAGTTGCGTTGCTGAGTATCATCTCGGTCTGTTGTGCTGTTAACGCGCAAGCCCAGAATGCGGGCAGAGCCCCTCTGCTTATTAAGGTCAAGGTCGAGGCCAAGCCGGAGCCGCTAAAGGCGGTCGGGCTTGTTTTCTCAGCCACGGACTCTCAGCAGATATTAGACACGAAAATTGAGAAGGTCGGCGATACCCTCTATAATATCTCTTTCTCGGTCGATCCCGCCTCACTCTCAGACGACAGCGTTGCCACTGCGATGGCTTTTAATACTGCAGGTGACATCATCTTTGCCAATGTAACCCCAGCCCTCCTCTCTAACGCTCAATCACCTCTGGCATCTATACCAGACTGCCCGGTCGAAGACCCAACCTTCGCCGCCCAACTTAATCAACAGGGCCCCCTGCAACAGTTGGTGGATATTAGAACCGAGAGAACGGAGCTGGCTCGTTTTAAAATATCACGCATGCTAACTCCGGAACTGCTGCAGAGCCTCTCTAAATTTGAAGAGGCCTTCGGCCTTAGTCGCAGTGAGGCACTTAGCTCAACCCTGCCAGCAGCGGAACTTGTAGACCGCCTATCTCGTCTTGAGCTCGCTCTTAAAAAGTACAAGGCTTTTAAAAAGTCCTAACCGCCCCCCCTACTGTAATGTGCCGGCAGCTACGCGCCAATGACTAAAGATAGCGACCACAGTCAGCAACGATCCCCAGACCTTAATAGGATCTTTGATACCCTGAGAAGCAAGTACTGGTGCTGGACCCTTTCCTCTACAATTGATGGTGCGGCATCGTTACTAGAACTATTACAGGCAAAACTTACACATATTTCGCACAGCTCCTGGGCCGAGCGTTTTGATTTCGGCGGGATCTATATCAATGGCGCAGAGATCATAGAGGACCAACTGCTCCCCTTTCCATGTAAGGTTGAATACTACGAGCCGAAGTTTGAGATAGCGCAGGCCGCTGCAATATTCCCGCGCTTTGAGGAGCGCTATATCGTGTATCACGATGATGCCCTCGCGGTCGTATACAAACCACCGGGGCTCTCAAGCATGCCGGCCAAGGAGCAGCGACACTATAGCCTTAAAGCAGCGCTCGATAGCCATTTCAACACGCGTATTCATATGCCCTCGCGACTCGATGTTTCTGCCCAGGGGCTAGTTGTTGTTAGCATTAACTCGAGAGCGCACGCAGCTCTGCAAAAAGCCTTTGAATCACGCGCGGTAGAAAAGAGTTATTATCTTGCTACGGCTGCCAATGTCCACTGGGATACCAAAACCGTAGCGCTCGCCATTGCACGCGACAAACAACATCCAGTACTCCGTACCGTTTCAACTAACAGCGGCCAATCAGCGCTTACACACCTCTCGCTCTCTCATCGTACGCACTCAGATGGTCTTCCGATAACGGTGCTTAAAGCGCTCCCGGTAACTGGTCGTACGCACCAGATCAGAGTACATGCGGCATCCCTGGGGGTTGCAATACTAGGCGATAACTTCTACGGCGGAGCTATCGCCCCCTATCTGCACCTGGTAAGTTTTGGGCTAAGGTTGCAGCACCCCAGCAGCGCTCAAGCTCTCTCTATCTCGCTACCAGATGAGCTTAGGCCGGAGTGGTTACGCGCTTTGTAAGCAATAATACTAATCGTCATCGGAACGAACCTTTTGGCGCGTCGTTTTAGTGGTGCTACGCGACCTCTTGTTGTCGACCCTCTTACGCTCACTAGATTTAGTCTTTTTGGTAGGTATCCGTCTCTTCCTAGGTCGCGTGACCTCGTGCAGAAGTTCATGCAACTTTTCAATCGCATCCTCCCGATTTAGGAGCTGGCTGCGGTGCCGCTGTGAGGTAATGGCGATCATACCATCAGCATTAAGGCAGCTTTGAACCTTGGCATGCCGCGCTATGCGCCCCTTCTGCTCCCATGAGAGCGCCTGAGAAGCCATATAATCAAAGGTAATCGTTACCTTGGTTTCAACCTTATTAACATTTTGTCCCCCCGGCCCTCCGGAACGCGCAAAGGAGAGCTTAAGCTCTGACTCCGGAATAACGATTCCCCTGAGATGTGGCGTTCCCTGTTTCATGGTCGGAGACCCCTTTCTAACATACTACCTCACATCTTTCGGTGAAGCACCTGGGAGCTCCTGTATACAACCGATATTGAAGGAGGCCGACCACCTGAGCATTATACCTATGCCCCTCTGGAGCGCTTCGCCTCATCGTTGCAGCGTCAGAACCTCCACTAACACCCCAATTAGTTCCTAAGGGCCCTATTGCAATGTCGACACCGTAGATCAGCTACTTGGGGAAAGTGAATTGATCTTCTTATCCTTCAGAGCCGGACGAAAAGTGGTTTGAACGGGAGCCGGAAAATAATATGGACCCAATAGCTTGGATTGTTATCGTCATTATGGGCATAGGCGCGATCATCGCCGGTGTCATCGGCCTAGGTGTACTCATCATGTGCTGGTGGTGGATCATTGCTCTAATCGGGGCATTGACGGGAGGCTTCGTGTTCGGTCTCGGCCTCGTGGCTATAATCGGGATAATTGTCCTCATAGTTAGGGCAGTTTTTAAGACAAAAAGTGATGGATTGCCGCTTTTTGCACGGCGGTAATTTGTCCTCAGATATCTCATTTTGGGGTAGAATAGTTTGGTTTTATAAATAAACCCGTCCCTGTGGTAAATGATATTATCTAGTACTGTAACATGGAAATATTTGGTACTGGGTCACGCTAGAAGTGCGGCACTCGCGACCAAGCCCTACAAAATCGTCCCGGGAACCACTCTGCACCTCGAAGCAAATACTTACCAAAAGTGAATCGATCCTCCTATCCTTCATAGGACCCTATAGTTATAATTTGAATGATAATCCAAGCTATTTGCTCATTTTAACTTATTTTGAAAAAGCTTTGCCCCTATCGCCTTCTCAATTTTGGCCACCTCTCTTTTTGATACGTCGTATTCTTGTGCTAGTTTTTTAAAGCTTCTCAATGCTGTCTTGGTTTTATCGACAATTTCGCTAGCGACCTTCTTCGAAATTCCAAAATTTTCTCCAAATGCAATCAAATCTCTCTCTGTCGGATTTGCGATATCTTGGATACTCATTTTATTTTGATTGTGTTGATTTATGTGAAACGTCAAGTCATAGGCCGGAGCAACACGCCATTTACCCTCTGAATCCATTAAAAATGACACGTTTCTTGAATGGTCGTCTTGATTACATGCTAACACATTAAAAACTGCTATTTTATAAGCCTCCGTCATCTCTCGAATATCGGCCGTTAAATTGTTAGCTACTCTTAAAAATTCGCCGTAGCCTATAGAGAAATTATTGGGGCTGGCATGAAGCAGACCGCTAAGGGTGTGCATGTGTATTCTTTTCTGACCCTCTCTGTCAAAGCGCTGTGAGGCGAAATAATCACCAGTTTTGCTTTCGAATAACTTAACATTAGGGATTCTTAGGCCTGCTTTTTTGGCCATCAGAGAATAAATATATTCAATTTTCCCTATGTCTTTAGAGTCGATAGGCGAACGAAACTTTACGATCCATTCTTCCCCTTCAGCGTCATTTTGGCCAACATATAAGAGCCCCTTTATTTCTCTGACGATTATTTTAGGCCGCATTCCGTTAGGAGAAGCTCCTCCCGTTAAAAATTCATCGAGCACATTGCTCGGGGTACCAGAAAGAATTGGTTCAATGCCGCGTTCAAGGCTATCTAGATCGACCTTTCCTGCAGCCCATTCGCCCTCTTTTTCCATCGCAGGCTCAAAAGTCAGTGCGCCCATTCCTCGATCGCCAATATACCGGAGCATATCGAGAGGAGATATCTCACCGAACCCCAGACCTTGCCGTTCGAATCCTCTTCTTAAGAGAATCCTGCCCCAACCATCAGGAACGTGGTCGGCAAAAAGGCCTGGCAATCCCTCAAAAGGTTGAATAGGACATTCAATCAATCCAGCACGCTTTTTAAATTGAATTGGTGAAAGTTCAATATTGTTTCGCAAAAAGTCTTTGTCCCATTCAAAGACAATTGGGCTACCTCTCTTTTCTGCTAGCTCGCCAAATTTAATTGGTATTGTCCCCGAAAGCCACAATACAGATATTCGCCTCATCGTTACCTATCTTCTCGCAGGTATTCTTCTATAGATTTCGA
>JAPLFS010000028.1 GCA_026390555.1 Pseudomonadota bacterium | reverse complement strand
CACGCAGATCTCGGCCGCTGCCGTAGGGGTAGGGGCGCGCAGATCCGCCACCAGATCACATAGCGTTGTATCTACCTCGTGCCCTACCCCTGAGATGATCGGAGTACTACAGGAGAAGACCGCCTTAACGAGCGCCTCCTCGTTAAAGGCCCAGAGGTCCTCGAGCGACCCGCCACCCCGCGCTACGATAATAACATCAACCAACCCGGAATCATCGAGGCGCTTAAGTGCGGCCGCGATCTCAAGTGCGGCCCCCTCTCCCTGCACGCGGCTCTCAGAGAGGTAGACTATCATCGATGGAAAGCGCTCTCTAATCTTGACCAACATGTCGTGAATTACCGCTCCGGTCTTGGAGGTAACGATTCCAACGGCCCGTGGCAGAAAAGGTATGGGGCGCTTACGTTCGGGAGAGAAGAAACCTTCCCGTTCGAGTCGGAGCTTAAGCTCCTGAAAGCGTCTTTGCAGATCGCCTTCGCCATCCTCTACCATGCGTGTGACGGTCACCTGTAGCCGTCCCTGCTGCGGATACACGCTGGCAGAGCCGTGACAGCGCACGACCATACCGGCCTGCGGTTTGAAACGCAGGGTGCGCGCCGTACCCGCCCACATAACGCACGACATCTGCGCCCCCTCGTCCTTTAGGGTAAAATAGAGGTGCCCGCTCTGTGCGACGGTAATCTGGGAGATCTCTCCGCGAAAAAGCAGCTGCGGTAATTGGCTTGCGAGTATATCGTTAATGCAACGGGTAACGTCCGAGATTGAGAGGTACGGGTTGGCCTCAACTGAAGCTGTACTAGTCGGGCCACGTTTTTTTAGGGGTGCATCCACGGTGCTGAGGTTACTACGAAAACAGATTAACTTAAACGGTCCTAAAAATCCTGTGCGGATTGGGCCCTATACCAGGCTTAGTCGCATCTGGGGGGTGCTCTTTGCCTCCCTTATCATCGACCCCTTTCTTCCAGCACTGCTACATCCCAACGTGCCCTATAGCGTGGCGGTAACCGTCGCGGTAGCGCTCGCTATTCCACTACTCCCCTGTACTGCGCAACACACCGTGCACGATCTAATCGCTAGGCTGCGCGGGTATAACCGTAAAGTTATGAAGAGCAGATCCTCCTACTTTCAGATCCTATTGCTCATAGCTATTTTAGCTGGCGTTCTGCCAAAGCTTGTAGCGATTGCTGGGGTCAACTCCATTTTCCTGATAGCCGTTCTGATCTCTGTTCTAGGGATCTCTATGATTAACTTTAAGCGGCTCCTCAAGCAGCACCGAGATGAGAGTGCACTGCTATTAACAAGTCCCTGGCTACAGATACAGCGCTGGGAGGTGCAGTTGGTTCTGCTACTCAGCATACCGCTCCTAGCCGCTCGTGCTATTAGTATCTGCGGGGTATGCCTTGCTCTGCCCACTAACGACTACCTTGCTCGTATACCGTTTCTGCTGGCCGCGGCACTCTTTCTTGGGATGCTTAAGCCCGACAAACGGTTATTCCTGGGGCCTTGTCGTAAATGTAAGCTACCCGTTCCGATCGTGCTAGTGGATCTAGGCTCCTGCCTGCACTGCGATCAAGCGCTGCGCGACTCGTATAGTGATTATCACAAGCCGCACTAACCCCTGCTCGACGTTAGCTCTTAAACCACGAGAAGAGCCCACGCCGCGTCTGCTGATTACCTACTCCGTTAAGTTCCTGCGAACCCAACACAAGTTCATCTGCAATCGCCGATCCCACACTATCAGAAAGGATGCTAGCGCTTTGCACCCCTTGGCAAACGCTCTGAATCACTTCGTTCGAAGGGGAGAGTAGTGCAGCCTCAAGAACGAGGCCCTCAAGCATCGGTTCAACTAAATCCTGATTAAAATCAAAAACAAGCTGACACAGCCCTATCTGTTGACGAACCCAGGCTGCCCGCTGTTGCGATACAAGTCGCTGCCTAAACACCTCGACTCCCTTCTTTCCAGGCGATTTAATGGTGCCTATAAGCATTAACCCCTGCTCTAAGGGTCGCCCGTGCGGAAGATTAACAACTGCTCTGCATGCGATGCGAGATAATTGGCTGGTTGCCGAGACATCCACGATGCGCGGGGCGTTTCCTCCCACCTCAACCACCTGACGACCGCTGGAGTTCGTAGGCTTTACGAAAAACTCACGGGTCTGCGAGAGTAGCTCCTCTCCAGAGAGGGAAAGCGCCCTGATACGAGCAAAGAGAGAGATCTTAGAAAAGGCGCGCTGCCCATCAAGACCAAGGGACCAACCGAGGATCTCATCCTTCTTAAAGTTAGTTACCACCGAGTGGGCTGAGAAGCCCGTGCTACCTTCAACACAAACGCCCCGTGTTACCGGCTTAAAGCCCATACCGAGAAGATCCGAGAACGCCTGTAGTAAAAGGTGCCCATCTTCGCGTTCGAGTGAAACCTCCACCCGATAGGGGGTAAATAGCTCCCCTACCCGACCGGAAGCCAGCTCTGCTATCTGTCGCGAGGCGTCCCGTGGTAAGAATGTCGCCTGAATACGCACACATTCATCATTGCCGAAGTTCCAGGCTGGATCGATCTCAATTGATTGCAGGTCGACCGGCGCCTCACTACGCGGGAAGTTTACGTCGGATTCAATTACGTCACCCTGCCCCCCGTTATCGTTTTTTTGCGGCTCTCGCCCAGAGACCTGCAGCGTAACTATCCCCATATCACCGCACAGGACGCGATCATCTGAAGAGACGACCATCACCTCACAGGTAAGGTTATGACTTCCCTGCTCTAGCAGTAGAAATTCAACCGGAATATCAATGCACAAACCTCTATAATAAGCCCATGCGCCCTTTGGATGAAGCACCCGTCTGTAGCGGTATGAGGATACGGATTCAACTGCAACGTTGAGCTCCGAAGCTACATAGGGAATACCGAGAGATGAGAGCTCTACTATATTACCGCGCGAGTCCAGAAACCGGCACTCTAAAAGAACACCCTCGCCTGCATGCATGAACAAGGATAGATCAAACTGCACCGAGACCGAATGACGCTCCCAGCCAGCCACGATCTTATAGCCAGATGAGATCCTTAGCTCCGAGAGTCTGTCGCCTGAAACCACATCGTGTGGCCACATTCCTACCGCGTGCGGTGCTGGCGCATTGAGATTTACTAGCTCTAAGTGAGGAACGCAGATACTCTCCGCTCGACTAGCAGTCAGGATCTCAGTACCCTCGTTGTCTATTACAGAGATCAATAGCTCGATATCACATCGACCAGGGGGAAGATCTAAGGCTCCATACGGTACAAATGCGCGAATATCATCAATTATGATCCTTTGTGCATTCGGACGGATCGGAACTAGGGAACAGAACGCGAGGTCCTCTGAGAGCACTTGAACCTCACCTGCTCGACCCGGGTCAGTCCAACTCGACCATTCAGGACGGACCGCCACACCCTTCCCATCGCAACGCACCGACACCCTCAGCCATAGCGGCTGCCCATCATGCCCAACCAGTCGCAATCCGCACGTAACAAAGCACCCCTTTGCCCCAAATACCTGATGGTCATGCATGACCTCGAATCCAAATAGCGCGTCATCCTCATCACTAGAGAAGGCGGCTACCGTTTCACTAAGAGCGTCACTCCTACGAGACTGGTAAACCTCAAGCCCGGTCAGGCTCATCTTGCGTTTGACATACCACTTAAGCAGCATCCCCAACTCATCCAACTCACGGGCTACATCGTAATCGTAGATCAAACCGCCCCCAGACGAACTCTGCTGCAAGGAGCCCTCGCTCTCATCTGCACTTACGGCGACAAGCGCCTCCTGTGCCCTCCTAACAAGCCCCGCTACGATAGATACCTCAACGGAGCCCGCATAAAGTATGCTAAGAAGTGGCGCAACGTTCGGATCAAGGGAATAAATACCGGTCTCACGGTGGGAAATCTTTCTAATAATAGCGAGTACTAGCTCGCCCACCTTACCGATAGCTTTGCAAGAAGTTGCAACAGATCGTGCGCGATACCTAGCTGCTTTGCGTATAGCCTCATCAAGGGGCGCTACGAATTGCTGCAGAGCGTCCGACCTAGCACTTATAAAGTTACGAATCTCTACTGGGGTCGCTGCGCGCGGCTCACGATATAATACCGCCCTGCTTGCCTTACCGTTATTCACTGCAAGTGAGCTACGCGCAACTTTCAGGGGAGCTCCGAGATCACCGTTGATGCCCTCTAGCCCATCAACACGTGAAACTTCCTTCTCTACAACGCTCATCTACCGGTGACCTTGGTAAGTTCTATACATATCTTCATAAAATTCACTATAATCTTGGTGAATTTATCGAGCCACTTCAACTACTTCCATAGTAGTTTCCTATTGCAAGCCAGAGTTGTAGGCTAGTACATAGGGGGCGCTAGGGCTGCTCCTTATAAGAGAAGCCGTTTTGTACCCTACTTTACTGTAAACTTTCAACCCATGTTGAGAGAGTTTGTAAAGGTGTTGGGTTTTGGACTATAACGTCAACTCACCTGTGCATTTGCAAACCTCGTCGTAGGTACTTACAGACTATTGGGATTAGAGATTTATCCATGGCAACAGAGATCAAGATGCCGCAACTGAGCGATACCATGAGTTCGGGAAAGATCCTTAGCTGGCGCAAAAGCGAGGGCGACCAGGTTAAACGCGGAGATATTCTGGCCGAGGTTGAAACCGACAAGGCTAATCTTGAGATCGAATCGTTCTTCAACGGGGTTCTTCTTAAGGTAATGGTACCTTCCGGAACTGACGCCAAGGTGGGCGAGGTGATCGCTATGCTTGGCGCAGTTGGTGAGTCGGTCTCAACCCCTTCTAAGCCGGTCGCCGCAGTAAAGACGGTGATTGCTACGATCCAGCCCCCAGCAGCTGAGCTACCTCCGGCTCGTACTACAACTTCCGTTATCTCTAACACCCTTGAACTGGTTACAGATGAGCCCCGTATCAAGGCCAGCCCCCTTGCAAAGCGAGTTGCAGAGGATCTCCAGATTAACCTCTCCTCAATTCAAGGCTCTGGACCAAACGGCCGTATCGTACGTAGAGATGTCGAGGCTGCCGCTGGTAATGGCTCTACAGCTCCAGTGCTTGAAACCTTTACAGCTCCGCAGAGTTACTCAAGAGCTCCAGCTAATCAGGTACCAGCTAATAGCGCTGCAACTGCCGGAACCCTGACCCCACTTTCTCGTATGCGAGAAACGATTGCGCGCAGAATGCAGGAGAGCGTCACTACAGCGCCGCATTTTTATTGTACGACCTCAGTCAATATGGGTGAGGCCCTACGCCTACGTGAAGCCCTTAAGGAGCGCGCCGAATATAAGGCTATCAGCGTTAATCACCTTATTATCAAGGCGGTTGCTTACGGACTTAAGCACGAGCCCCACGTTAATGCCGCCATGAAGAACGAGCAGCTCTATCAACCCGCTCAGATCAATATCGGTATCATTACAGCGATAGACGACGGTCTGATCATTCCGGTACTTAAAGAGGCCGACACGATGAGCCTTAGGGATGTAGTGTTCGAGGCCAAAGCTGCAATCGAGCGTGCTCGCGCTGGTCGTCCAAGCTCAAATGATCTCTCGGGTGGCACATTTAGCATCTCTAATATGGGGATGTTTGATGTTGAAAACTTTACCGCCATAATTAATCCAGGCCAGGGTGGGATTTTGGCGGTCAGCTCCGTTAAGGAGCAGCCGGTTGTGCAGAAGGGTCAGATTGTTATCGGTTCGGTCATGAAAGCAACCGTTTCAGTTGATCACCGCATCATAGATGGCGTGATGGCGAGCCGCTTTCTCAAGCACTTTAAGGAAGCGCTTGAGATGCCCGCTCTTCTTATGGCGTAGGAGACGTAGTATGCCGATAGATGTCCCCCGTAACACAACCACTCTCGTCAAGCCATCGTGGCTTAAAGTGCGTGCGCCCGGCTCGCCTGAGTACCTTGAGACCCGCAAGATAGTTAAAGATCTTAAGCTCCACACCGTCTGTGAAGAGGCGCAGTGCCCAAATATCGGTGAGTGCTGGTCGCATCATACGGCGACCTTTATGATCATGGGGGAGCTGTGCACACGAAGATGTCACTTTTGCTCGGTAAAAAAAGGAAGCTCAGAGACCCTCGTTGCACTCGACCAAGACGAGCCCGAGCGCGTAGGCATTGCGGTTAAGGAGCTCCGTCTTAAGCACGCAGTTATCACCTCTGTTGATCGCGATGATGTGCATGATAACGGGGCTGGCCACTTTCTAAAAACCGTTGCTGCTGTGCATAAGCACGCACCTGGTTGTAAGGTTGAACTCCTTATTCCGGATCTCAAGGGCTCACGCAGGGATCTTGAAACGATCCTGAGTGCCAAAATAGATGTGCTTAACCACAATATTGAGACCGTTCCACGCCTCTATAAGAAGGTTCGCCCTGGGGCTGGTTATATTCGCTCCCTTTCAATTCACCGCTGGGCCAAGGAGATAGATTCGGGCGTTATAACGAAGTCCGGCATTATGGTTGGGCTCGGAGAGAGCCGTGCTGAGGTGCTGGCTGTGATGGATGATATGCGCGCGAGCGATATCGACGTTATGACCATCGGTCAATATCTTCGACCAAGCCAGAATCAGCTTCCTGTGAAGGCTTTTATCACCCCTGACGAGTTCAAAGACTACGAGGTTGAGGGATTAAAGCGCGGCTTTCGCTTCGTTGAATCAGGGCCCTTTGTGCGTAGCTCCTACCACGCCTGGAAGCATACTGCTGATATTGCGGCGCGAGACTAAGCATGTTCCCTACCGAGCCAAAGAACCTCGGAGCGCTATATCTAATCCCTAATCTTTTAGGGGAGGCATCTATCGATTCCTCGCTACCAACCCTTATAGCAGCCGTTGTTGCTCGCCTCTCCTGCTTCATAGTTGAGGATGAAAAGAGCGCTCGGCGTTTGATTAAGCAGCTCTCGCCAGGAACAGATCTGCGCGCGCTCTCGATGCAGCGCCTTAACAAGCATACACAGGAGTCTGAGTTAGCGCTCCTTACTCAGCCCTTGCTAGCTGGGATTGATATCGGAATTATCTCTGAGGCCGGCTGCCCAGCCATCGCGGATCCTGGGGCTGAGATCGTGCGGCTAGCACACACCCTTGGGGTAAGGGTACATCCATTGGTCGGCCCCTGCTCGATGACCCTGGCGTTAATGGCCTCTGGCTTTAACGGACAACGGTGGCGCTTTGCAGGATACCTGCCGATGGAGGCACCACAGAGAAAGGAGACCCTGCTAGGCCTCGAGCAGGACCTATACAATAACGGGGAAACGCAGATCGTGATGGATACTCCCTACCGAAATCAGCGCCTCCTTGAGGATATCCTAACGCACTGCCGCGCCGATACCATGCTGTGCGTAGCAGCCGCCCTGACAACATCGACAGAGTTAATTCAGGTGCAGTCAGTTGCCGAGTGGCGTCGCCGTGCTGCAACTATCGGCAAGACCCCAGCCCTGTTTTTGCTGGGAACGTAAGTCTAAGCAGTCAGTGTCGCCAAAAAACGGCTCTAAGAGCTCTTGCTAATTGCGATAACCACTTGAAACTGCTATTATAATTACAATTAGACTGTATTTGCAAAGAGGCTAAAAACATCAATATTGCGTATATATATAGTGTAATCAGCGCTGCCCCTGACTACCCACCCTTCACCGTATCGGATAGCGTAGCACCTCCTTAAAAAACTAAGATGAACACCCTTATGGCCATCCCCCTATTTATGCCAAAGATGCACGGTGCGCTTATGGGTTTGCTCACCCTCCTACGCCGGAGTCTTAGCACGCGATGAAGCGCATCTCCGGCACCACATTAGCCCTGATCGGACTCTTCTTTGGACTCAGCGCCGGGCTGGGAGTGGTAATGTTGAAGTACTACATCGTACAGGAGGTCGTAGACGCACTTGACGAGGAGGTTAAGAAAGCTTGCGACTGCAAGCTCGAATTTGATTCGTTCTCCCTCTCCTTTTTTGGGCGTAATGGGCGAGCCACCAATGTGCGAATCGTCGAAAATGGGGTGCCCCGACTCTGGTTTGACGAGGTCACTACCGATGTAAATATCGATCAGATTAGAGAGAAAAAGGTATACTTAGAGAACCTAGTACTGTCCAACGGCACAGCCGATGGAGTCGGGCCAGATTCCGTTACCTTCCGTTTTATAGATCAGTTAACGACCCCCCTACCCCCCGAAAAACAGAAGGCCGATCGCTGGCGCGCAATCCTTAATACCCTAGAGATGCGAAATTCACGTATCCGTGAATCGTTCGGTTCAAGTGAGATACTTGGCTCTGGGACCTCGCTCTTTGTGCAACGCGTCGAGCAGGGATTCTCACTCCGACCGCATATTGCAGATCTAAGGTACCGTTCCTTTTCAAAAGATGATCCCACTCAGATTACGGAACTGCGGCTCGGAGAGCTCTCTACCTCTATTATAATCGAGGATGCGCGCACGCTCTTCGACCCTCTCCGGCTCGGCCGCGACTCTTCAAATATCTCTCTACAAATGGCGGTCGATACCGATCAAGGCGACAGAAGCACCGGAAGCGCTAAATACGAACTTACCCCCGGCTACATCGGACTTCCCGATTGGCTGCAGGGGGCTTTTGTTGGCCAAGCCGGTATTAGCGGCACACTTGGTAGCCCAATTATAAGTGGTAATATCAGCAATGCTCCAGCAACTCAGTTTAGCTTACTTTTTCCGCACGCCTCGCCCCTAACGCTTGACTCAATCAAGGGCAGCCTCGTAGTTGATGTTAACCACGGCGATCCGATCATCACATTAAAAGAGCTGGCCGGACTAAGCAAAGACTCGTTCTTTCAGGCCAGCGCGCCGCTGGTGTTCTCTGACAAGGGCCTTGTCGCAGGATTTGATCTCTCGGTGCCCTCGTTCTCCTACGGCCCACTGTCCCTAACAGATGCAACGGCTCATCTCGAGGTAACGCCCGAGGGAGAGGACAGCCTGACCCAGTTCAGTGTCAAGACTAAGGACCTCGCCCTGCAGGGAACTTCACTTGGACCAGCATCGCTTAAGATCGCTCTGCACCCAACAAAGGTAGATATTAACGTCGAGTCCACCGATCCTAAACAGGGCCGCCTTACCTGGCAGGGCTCGATTGATATCGCGGCACCTGAGCCGGTTATTACAAAGGGCGAGCTAAAGCTTGTCCGCTTTAGATATCCCAACGGCAAGCCTGTTGAATCGGCTCCGTTAAGCCCGATTGAAATCACCTCAGATCTCTCTTTTAAGGGCCCCGTAGATCTCTCTAAGCTCACTATCAATGGTGAAACGACTATCTCCTTTCCAGCAACTCCGCACGGTATGGCGTTAAACGGAAAGACCACCCTTAAGGATGGAATCCTTACAGTGGCACTTCCGAACTCTGCATATAAGGGTTCCGCTACACTCAAGGTTGACCTGGTTGGAGGCACCGGTGGAAAGCTCGCAGTAAATCTGCCCGGTGTTGCCTTGTCTCATTTAATCGATGGTGCTGATTGTGGCGCCGTAAACGCAGCTCTCGACTATTCATTCCCACTAACACAGCCATTAGGGGGCCGCGGCTCACTTAATATAGCGGAGCTAAAGATCGGTTGTGCGCCCTACGTACTTGAACTGCCGAAAGATTCCCTACTTCCGATCGTTGGCGGCTCTCTGGCCTTCAAAGATATCTCATTATCGGGTTCAACTTCGGCGCTTAATATCGCAGGGACGCTTGGATTCGTTAACGGATTCGATCTCGCTGTTAACGGAGACCTGTATCTCAGCGCTCTCCTACCGCTGCTGCCCTCGATTGATAATCTTCAGGGGCTTGTTAAAACAAAACTAACCGCTAAGGGCCCCATTAATCAGCCATCTTTTGCCGGTATCGCCGAGCTATCCAAGGGTGAGTTCGGTCTTCAATCGCCGGATTTAGAAGCTCATAACGTTTCAGGTATATTTAATCTCGAGGGGGATCGGGTCAGGCTTCAAGATCTACGGGGTGTTGTTAATACCGGCACCTTCGAGCTAGGCGGAACTCTATTACTTGCAGAATTTGAGCGATCAACCCTGACCGCACACATGCAGGAGGTTACCATTGAACCGATTAATGATACCTCAATCACCTTCTCCGGCGATCTGGCGCTTGGTTCCGGTAAAGACAAACGCCAGATCTTAAGTGGCGATATCGCAATAGACTTCGCCGAGATCAAGAAAGACTTTAACATGAACCAGATCCTAATGAATGCGATCTCTGGGTATTTTCTGCCTCGCCGGATTCAACCACAGGTGGGGAAAAAGCCGGTCGACATAGATCTTGATGTGCAGATCCATGCGCCACGCAACATCTTTGTCATCACACCGTTCTTTAGCGCCGAGCTGAATACTCAAATTCATGCCTCGCAGTCGGTCTCTGAGCCAGCACTTACTGGAAGCATGCAGATCTTAAGCGGTTGGGTAGGGCTCAAGGGTAATCGCTTTGAGATCACCTCTGGATCTCTCGCCTTTAGACCAGGCGCCCTTACCCCAACCATCTCCATTGCAAGTGAGGGTAGCCTGCGTACCCCTTCCGGCGATAACATCCTGGTCATTCTCGAAGCTAATGGCCCCCTTACCGCCCCCCGTATAGTGCTCTCCTCCGACCGCGGCCTCTCTCAGAGTGATCTGCTCCTCCTTATAACATCGAGTCGCTCACTAACCGGAAGAACGATGGCCAACAGGCTCGGGGATCAGTTTGGCGATGATCAGAGGTTCTTCCTATCTACCTCCTCATTTAGCAGTATCGGTTCGTTCTTCTCGAATCTTTCGAAGATCGACGTGCTATCATTTGAACCGGCCTATAATCCCTTTACCGGCTCAATCGAGCCTGCGGTTGTAGCTAAGAAAAAGATCGCTCCCCGCTTCGCTCTAGTTGGAGAGAGCTTGCTCGGTACTGTAAGTAGCTCCAGAGCCGGTGCTGTATACAACCTAACCCCTACGCTCAACGTAAGCTCCTTCCTGCAGACCGTCAGCACACAGAAAAATACTATCTTTAGCGCTGATCTGACCCATACGATCCTCTCCGAGCAATCTACCTTTATTACCTTTACAGTTGAGGGGCTAAATGAGTTTAACGAAGAGAGCATCCTCGCTGCAGCCCGTCTTGGCGCGGGCTCCCGCGTTCGTAACGATGCGGCCAGCCTTACCTCTATCCAACGCGACATAGTGCAGTACATGCACAACCAGGGCTTTCGAAACGCAACCGCAAATATTACCTGTACCGATAGCGATACGTACTGCCATCAATTGCTGGTGCTCGTTGATGAGGGTGCACAGTTTACTATCTCCAGCATCTCTACCGATGGCGACGCACTCTCCCCAGAGATCAGCAAACGCATTCACTCAGTTGCTAAGCAGGGCGACACAGCAACCTCGCTAATCGCAAATAGACTCGAAGGGGAGCTCGTACTTGCGCTGCGTAATGAGGGATACATTGCGGCCCGCATATCACCCAGCTATCGCAACGTTCCTGACACGACTACAGCAGAGCTTACTATTAGCGCAGATATTCGTGAGCCGATCTCATTTGTTTTTAAGGGAAATAGCCTTTTTTCTGCCAATGATTTCCTAGACTCAATAGATCTATTCTCTCGTAAGCGACCGTTCGGTAACAACACCATCAAACTGCTCGTGCAAAACATCGAGCATATGTATCAGGAGCGTGGATATCTCTTCGTACAGGTAACGTATAAGGAGGACCGCTCTAATCCTGCACGTTTAAGCTACGAGATAACTATTGCAGAGGAGTCTCCAACCAAGGTAGGGCGTCTTACTATCCAGGGAAACGAGCATCTCTCCCTGGACAGGATTGAACAGGTCATGGAGGAACTTGGATTTGCCGAGCAGCGGAATCTGCTTAAGCCGGAATACGCGATCCCAGATCAACTTGATGCGTTACGGGATGTTCTCATAACGGTATTCAAGCAGGAGGGCTTTACCACAGCACAGGCATCCTACCAGATTGAACCGATACGGGGTGGCAATTCACTCGCCATTATATACACAGTATCAGAGGGTGACTCTCAAGTTATAGAACACATCACCACCCTCGGATTTCCACCGCTAATACAGCAACCAATCACTCCAACTACTCCTGCCTCATTCCCTCGTATCAATAAATACATCGAACAGATAGTTGATACCCTTAAGAACGAAGGCTTCCCCTTCCCCTCTGTTGTTAGCGATACCCCAGCTAATAACAACTCAATTGAGCTCACTGTAGAACCTGGACAAAGAAGCTATATCAGCTCTATCTCATACGAAGGGCTGACACGCATCTCGATTGAGACTGCAACGAGCTATACTAGCTTTAAGATTGGCGATCCCTACAATTTTGAGACTATAAACCAAACAAAGCGCGATCTGCTGCGTTCTAGTCTCTTTTCGCGGGTTGAGATCGTAGCAACAGATGGCACTATCGATAGCCAGGGGGAGTCCATTACGATCCGCCTTGTTGAGCGCCCACTACAGACCCTTGAGATAGGCACCGGTGCGAATTCTGAGTTCGGGCTACACCTCTTCGGAGAAGCGGTTGATAAGTCGCTCTTTGCTGATGGCAGGAGCCTCTCTCTGCGGGTTGATACCTACCTTGATCAGGCTGACATAAACTCCTCCGGCTCCGACAATATAAGCCAGGGATTTACGAGCCTGCGCTACCTTGTACCATCCCTTGCAGATTCAGATTACTCCCTAACTGAGGAGGCCCGCTATCAACGCCAGGACCTTACAACTCAAGCGTTCGATCTCGACCGAATGCTTTTTGGATCCTATCTGTTCCGCCAATTCTCCTCCGGTATAAGTATGTCGGCGGGACACTCCCTGGCGTTGGATCACCTCGTTAATGTAGAGCCTGGTGCTATTATCGGCCCACTCGATGATGGCTTCGTCCGGTTAAGCTTCTTATCAAGCGTTATAAAGTTCGATCATCGCGATAACCCCCTCCTCCCAAACTCCGGCTACACGATGACCCTTGAACCAAAGCTCTCACTCGAGGCGATCGGATCTGAGGCTAATTTCGCTACAATCCTGGCCAAGACGACTAGGATCGTGCCCCTCACTCCCCTTGGTCCACGCTTTTCATTGGGCCTTGGAGGATCGGCGGGTATCTCGCAACCCTTTGGCGACACAACGGAGATTCCGATTACACAACGTTTCTATCTTGGAGGACGAACCACTGTGCGCGGATTTAGGGAGAACTCCCTTGGGCCACTCGGTTCAGATGGAGCTGTTATAGGGGGCGATACCCTTCTAGCGGCAAAGACCCAGTTCCAATACCTGCTCTTTGATTCATTTAGCACCCATCTCTTTATGGATCTTGGAAACGTATTTCTACGACATGAAAGCTTTGAATTATCGGATATTAGGGAGGGCGTTGGGGGAGGATTCCAATATCGCTCTCCGATTGGCCCGATCGGATTTGATGTAGGACACCCGATTGACCGTCAGGAGGGGGAGTCCTCGGTACGACTTCACTTCTCCGTTGGGAGCGTGTTCTAAAATATATCAAATCGATCTCAAACTCAAAACATCGTAACCATCTGCCTTTCTGAATACCTTTAAGTTAGGTTAGATTAGGATGGTCGTGAAAACAGTGAGATATCAAGTATGAATAACCTACCTAAAACAAGCCTCCCTAACCTCCAAAAGGCCTCCTTTATTCTAATCTTCCTGATAGTGGTGGGGATCTTCGTATTCAAATTAGCCACCCCCTTTATTACGATCCTGTTTGGATATTTGACGCTACACTATATAGGGAGGTTTCTACCGAAGGGGCTTGCGATCCTGGCCTTCTCTATTTTAGTGCTGACCGTCTTTTATCTTTTCGGACACTTTATTACAGAAGCGGTGCGCGCCCTGCCGATGGCTGCCAATAAGGCGATTCCGCTTACAATAGACTATGCCAACCAGTATGGAGTTACCCCACCCTTTACTGATAGCGAGACCCTCAAAGCGTTTTTATTAAAAAATATAAACTCGCAGATGCATTCAGCCTTTAAGTTCGCCACCATATTCTCTAAGGAGTTTATCTACATAATTATCGGTCTCGTTGTTACCTGCGGGATCTTTTCGTGCGGCTCAATCGATCTGGGCAGCGGTAGCTATGCGATTAAAGATAATTTGTACTCAATGTTCGCCTCTCAGTTAGCTACACGCTTTCGGCGGCTATTCGATAGCTTTCATACGGTTATGGGGGCGCAGCTTATTATCTCGTCGGTAAACACCATCTTTACCAGCCTCTTCCTCCTGACTTTGTCGATCTTTGATACCCCGCTACCGTACTCATTTGTTATAGTAGTTGTTACGTTCCTATGTGGACTTCTTCCGATAGTCGGTAACTTAATAAGCAACTCTGTAATCTTCTGTATCGGGTTAACTCAATCAGTGAATCTTGCCCTGATATCGCTGAGCTACCTAATCGTGCTGCACAAGTTTGAGTACTTTCTGAACAGCAAGATAATCGGCGGCCGCATTAAAAATCCGATGTGGCTAACCCTGCTCTGCCTTCTGATAGGAGAGCGCTTGGCAGGCATCCCAGGTATGATCCTAGCTCCAGTTCTGCTTAACTACCTGAAACTTGAAGCCTCTCAGATCGATGCTGCGCGCTAGGCCAACTTGTATCCTGCAATTTCCTGCAACCCCTCCTGCTCCCAACGCATCGTATTGACCTATATACCGGTGCTTTAGGACTGGGGTTAAAGGTTAGTTGGGGTTTATATGCTCAGCGCTCTTATAGTTGATGACTCGCAAACACAGGCTTCTACCGAGGGGCTAATACAGATGCTTAGCGCCGTTAAGAGCTGCGCTGATATAACGGTTATCAGCACCAGAGTAGAGGCTCAGCCTGCGGCCTCATCTACAACGCCGTGCAATTGGATTACAGCCAACAATCTTATTGATGGCCTAGCCCAAGCGATTAACGCTGCATCGAGTAAGCGCGTCCTTATTATCAGCTCAACCCTTAGCTTTGAAGCGAACGACCTCTCGCGTATGGCAGCAGAGCAAGAGAATAGCTCAGTGCTTGAACATACTATTTACGAACCATGTGCGGGTCGTTCGATCCTGGAGCTTCCGGAGATGAGCTCTGATTCAATCGTAGAGTCGCTGCAGAATAACAGCACTTGGCCGATGGTATGTGTTGCTACAACTCGTTACGCCCTGAGCGCCACTCGACCTACAACCTGCGCTTCAGTAGCTGAGTATATCGCGCAGACCCTGATCTTATCGCTCTCAGATGGAGATCTAATCAGAAGCTCCCGTGTAGCTAACCCAGCAATCTCTTCTAGCGACGCCGCGCGCTTAACCGAGCTCTCTAGCGAGGCGCTTGCCCGTTGCTTAAACTGCGCCGTTGATGCGCTGAACATTGAGGAGCTCTTTCCACGACATAACTGGCTCTCTTATAGTAATGAGAGTGCGGCAGCATCGTACCACTCCCTAGCTGCGCTCTTTCTCCGTTTTGGAGATGCTACTACCGCGGCTCAGTGCCTACAATGCAGCGAGTCCCTTGAGGAGAGCCCACGCTACTTTGCATTAAAGGGCCTAATTCAGAACAGCACGGGTGAAACCCTCGGTGCAGTTGCTAACTTAGTTTCGAGTCTTCAGGTGTATGAGTCCCGTAAGGTAAACGACGGGTCGCACTATCTGAGCTTTGCTCCGAGTAACCTTGAGCTCGTTAATACCTATCTAGCTGATGGACTAGGCGCTCTAAACGACAAAGACAACTCGCGCGCGATCGCGCTCTTCTCTGAGGCTGTTTTTAACTTCGACCCGTTCTATGCACAGCACGGCGTTGAAGAGGCTATTAAGGCGCTCTCATAGTCCGTTGATCATAGTGATAGTGGGCGTCGGTCTCTAGGCCGGCCACGAAAAAGATAAGCTACCTGAGCATTTGTACCTAGCCATTCTGGCTTGTCCCGCCGAAGCTTGCGCGAAGGAGGAAGAACGGCGTTCCCAGGGCTAACGCCTCCCCGTAATACCATTCGCTTTCGTCCACCCTGGCTCTCACCTCATTTCCATCAGAGGCAAAACAGATCAATCAGACGCTTGGTTGTTCCGATCAAACTTCTCAGCAATCCACATTTTTACAAGAGATTGTCGCGTAATTCCTAGGCGTCGAGCTTCTTTGTCCAGACTTGAAATTACCCAGATAGGGAAATCAATATTAACACGACGTAGTTCTGCATTTACCCTGCGCACCTTTGGTTTATCGAGATGCTTAGTGACATCTTCACCTCGATCAAATGCCGCATCGAAGTCTTTAGTTTTAATTTTCTTCATATAGTTCCACCTCTTCTTTTCGCGAGCGTCTCACCGAGATAATTCTTATTTTCTCTCTGCGGTACGTAATCACAGCGCTCCAGTGCTTGTCTGCGATCTTGCCGATCAGGAGAAAGCGCGATTCCCCTATTGTTTGCGCCTCAATCTCCAATAGATGAGGGTCATTCCAAAGAGCCTTGGCCTCCTCAAAGTCAATCCCATGCTTCTCTTTATTAGATTCGCTCTTACTGGGATCGAACTCAAAATCCATATGCTATATATACCATAAATATACCTAATCTACTATCAATTTAGCATTATACGGCTAACAGCCTGTATATACATAGATTACTTCTGGCGTTTAGGCTTGAATGATCCGACATAGCCGCATCAATTAAACGTTTATGATCCCCCCCCACAGAAAACTATAGATTCCCAAACGCGGGCTGCCACACTCAGCCGCCATACGAACATCCTTAACAAGGCGCTTAATCTAGATAAAACTACCTATATATGCATATTTTCAGTCGATTGCTACAACTACCTGATTTTACATAGTAAAATGTGTTTCTCTGGGGTCCTAGAAAGGACGGTAAAAGCAGCTGGATCCGACATAACCTGCCCTATGCTGTGTATATAGACCTCCTAAAGAGCGACATATATTCCGAGTATGCGAGCAATCAAGCCCTTCTTAGGGAGAGGTATGCCGTCCTATCAACTGCCCAGGAAGCTCGCCAGCCGATCGTTATCGATGAGATTCAGAGGTGACCCCCTCTTCTCGATGAAGTTCGCTTTTGGAGAACCTCTAACAAGCAGGAGGTGGATTTTATCCTCAATGACAAGGAGGTCGCGCTGGAGATTAAGAGCTCCAGCAAAACTGCCCTTGTCGAGGGCAAAAACCTATCTATAGTGCGCGAAGATGGAGCGATTAAGCGGCGCATCTTAGTGTCGTTTGATCAGCAGCCTAAAATTCTCTCAGATCGTTTCGGTGCCATTGAGATCTTACCCTGGAGGTAATTCTTGCAACAATTATGGCAGGGATTAATCGTCGCGTGATCTCCAAAGGCCTCGGCTTAACCCCACTCAACATAAACTATAGCTCCTCCCAAAAAAAGCGTCACACAAGATCGTGTGGCAATTTTTCTGGTTTGAGGAGCTATAGTTGTTGTTTTGTCGCGCATCCGCGCGATAATGGTGCGTTTTCTTCGGGCAAAAATATATTTCAGATTTAATTGCCTGCGCCGTAGCGTTGCCCTCATTAAAGATCTCCTCAACGATCCGACAAACTAACAACACCACAATCTGGTTCCTCACCGATAAGTGTGGGTTCATTAGATGGAAAACCCCTGCGCGGGAACGTGAACCGCTTCCCGTTACCTGCCCCCGCTCCGATACCGGGTAACCCTTAAAAACCAGCTTTGACAGCATGGCTGCCAAGATGCTCAAAAGACTCGTAGGAATTTTGGTTCCTCACCGATAAGTGTCGGTACATTAGATGGGAAACCCCTGCGCGGGAAGCAGCGCACGTTCCAGCGCAGGGATTCAGCATCCATTATCTTACATTCTTCGACCGGCTTTTCTTCCAACTGCCACGCATAGTTATGCCATCATCCAGTAGCTTCTCACCCACACTTATTGGTGAGGAACCCACAATCTCTATCTCGCGCACTGCTAAACCGGTTTCTGACCAAACATTGCAATCTAAAGGTGTTCGCATGAGAAAGCATTCCAAGATAGGAACTCATCGACTGCCTCAGCGCTGCTGGAGCTCTTCCATCCAGCAGCGCCTCCTCCTGCCTTCCTGACAAGCGGCGAATCATTCGCCTTCTCGTAGAGCTCCTCATAACCCTATGGTAAGGCAGAAGCACATATCCTAAGAAGTCGATTCCTTGATGGAGGGGTCGAATCGACACTTTGCGCTGATGTAGGGCCAATTTAAGTTCCTGTTCTAAGAAGATCTCTATCTCTTGAAGCCACTGAACCAAGTCAGCTCGGCGCTCAGACAAAAGAACAAAATCATCTGAGAACCTCGCGTAGTGTTCTACTCTCAATCGATGCTTTACAAACTGATCAAGCTCGTTAAGGTAGATATTCGTAAAGATCTGGGACGTTACGTTTCCTATCGGCAATCCGGTACCCGGCACCCCTTCAGTATGAAAACTTTCGACGATCTCCCTTACTAATTTCAACACGCTCCTATCTCGAATTCGCTTGGCCACCAGCCTCATAAGAATCGAGTGACACACAGAGTCATAGAATTTGCGGATGTCACACTTCAGCGCCCAGCAAGGTCGGGAATAGTTTCTGCTAACTTTGTAGGTCATCCGCTCTAAGGCATTCACGCCAGCGTGCGTACCCTTTCCATCCCTGCCTGAATAAAGGTCATGAATGAGGCACGGCTCACAGATCCGAACCAACCAGGTGTGAACCACCTGGTGAACTATGCGGTCTCGCACTCCAGCCTTGCGAATATGGCGATGCTTCGGGTCGTGTATGAAAAACGAGTCGTAGGCACCGTGCTGATATGTACCGGCTATCAGTTCACGTCGAATGGCAAAGATATTACCCTCTAGTCGTCGCCAAAATTTTTGAACATCGGCTCGCTGACGCTTGCCGCGACAAAAAACATCCCAGGCAGCAAACAAAGCCTCAGATGAGGTAAGCTCGTCAAATAACCCGGGATTAACAGCCCCCATACGGAGAAGCCTTATGCAAATATTCGATACGCCACTAGTTCAACGTACCTACGACCTCTATCGTGCTCTCTACGAAACAAGCAAAAACATTCCCAAACAATCTCGATATACCTTGTGGCAGCGCTGCGAGAACTCCTGCCTCGATGCGCTACAAGGGCTTATCTTAATTACATACCTGCCTCAGGCTGAGCGACGAGAAAAGCTCATCCTGGTTAGCAGCTCACTCGACGTGCTCAGGATTATTGTGCGTCTCGCTTCTGACGTCAAAGTAATCGATAGGAAACGCTACCTCGCCCTTCAAGAGCAGATCGACGAAATCGGTCGAATGCTGGGCGGATGGCTAAAAAGCATGAAATAAAAAAGGGAGATAGAAGTTCCGGGCAAGAGCACGACCGATGTTGTCATTGTCGTTGTCGTCGTTGTCATCGTTGACCTTCAAGCCATTAGCATTAAAGTTGCCAACGCAAACACGGCCGCCAGAAGCCACTTACCTTTTGCCTCACCCCTTTGGAACCAGCACCACCGATCGATCTGCCCCTTGCAGAGCAGCTCCCACGGTTGAATTTTATTCGAGCTGGCACCGCAAGGTGCCAGCTACTAGGATGTGACAAGAAGTTCTATCTCCAGAGTGGCGATCGCTCTCCTTACACCCATGGGCGTAAGAACTCTGAATCCCACTCAAGTCGGCGGCTCCCGCCGCCGACTTGAGCCACTCCACGAACTTACTCCACGACGGAAACCCATAAAAGGACGGCCGTTCACTGCAGAGTGTTTACACTCTACTCACCCACAATCAACAATACCAGCCAAAATTTCGATCCAATGTTCAAAAACCCGCCGCCTGCGGCGGCGATCCAATGGGACACCCCCCCCCTAGCGGAGGGGGGCCAATAATCCAATCTCCAAGGATCAAGTTTTTAACTTCCGGGCAAGAGCACGACCGAAGTAGGCATTGACGCCGGAGGCGTCGCGGCCAACGTGGACCTTCAAGCCATCAGCATTAAAGTGGCCAACGCAAACACGGCCGCCAGAAGCTTTTGGCTCTTCGCAGCGAAGCCAGTCAGGAAGTAGTCGCTCCTTGTGCGTAAGATCGTACAACAGCGCCATCGTCATGACCTCAAGAGTCTTCACCTCCCGATACTCTTTGT
>JAPLFS010000027.1 GCA_026390555.1 Pseudomonadota bacterium | reverse complement strand
ATAGGGTTCCTCACCAATAAGTGTGAGTGGGAAGCTACTGGATGATGGCATAACTATGCGCGGCAGATGGAAGAAAAGCCGGTCGAAGAATGTAAGATAATGGATGCTGAATCCCTGCGCTGGAACGTGCGCTGCTTCCCGCGCAGGGGTTTTCCATCTAATGTACCCACACTTATCGGTGAGGAACCTTTTTTTTGTATCCTCTTTCGTAACTACTCAGCTCAATAAAGCCGGGGTAGCGTTAACCCTAGAGAAGCTGCGAAGTTAATCCGTGCGCCTGAACGTGAACCGCTCCTGATTCCGGCTCCGCTTCGGATGCGAAGCCTCTCCGGAGCTGGTATCGGAGCGGGAGCAGGTAACGGGAAGCGGTTCACGTTCCCGCGCAGGGGTTTTCCATCTAATGTACCCACACTTATCGGTGAGGAACCGTGAATAGTTACCTAAGATCGCTGGCCTTAACGATCTCGTACATGCGCCTAACAGTTTCTTCGAGCGCTGTATCTGAATTATCGATAATGATAGCGCCCTCGGCTGCCTTCATCGGAGCCGTCGCTCGTGTTGCATCACGCAGGTCGCGCGCCTCAAGCTCACTTGCAACACCATCTCGGTCGGCCGCCTGCCCATTGTGCCGCAACTGCTCACACCGTCGCTCGGCGCGCACCTCTAGCCGCGCTTCAACAAAGAATTTTACCCTAGCATCGGGAAATACAACCGTACCCATATCACGGCCCTCAGCGACAACCCCCATAGGGACAAAGGCGGTCTGTTGAATGCCGAGGAGGTGCGCACGCACAGCTTGGTGCCTTGCAACCTGCGAGGCAGCTTCAGAGATGCGCCGAGACATAAGCTCAGCCTCATACTGACCTCCATTGATCAGCACTACCGCGCCCAGCAACGCATCGTGCTTAAGAGCGACCGAATGCTTCAAAAGCTCCTCTGCTATCTTTGTACCATCATCTAACGAGAGCCCTGCACGTTCAGCAAGGAACGCCGTTGCGCGGTAAAGCAAACCTGAGTTCAGGTGTGCAAATCCAAGGCGATCGGCAAGCATCCTCGCCAGAGCGCTCTTGCCAGAGGCTCCGAGCCCATCAACTGTTACTACACCGCGCTTTACGCTCTCCATAAGTCTAATTCCAAACGAGGACCGCTCTCCTCTATAAAAGCAGGCTAGCATACGTGAGGGCCCCTTTAACAAGCACCTCTCTTGCCGTTCTGGAGTCGCAGAGGCTCTATGCTATTGCATGAGGTAGTGGTAAAATATGGTGAATAGTTACCGTTTTCTGCAATCTAATCGGCCTGTTGTGGCATCTTACTTGGAGTAATACCATAAAATAAGTACAGCTATAAAAGAGTAATGCGCCACAGAACGTTAAGATCTGGCCCAGCATGCCGACACCCTGAAGTAAGGAGTAGTCAGGCCTCAAGGTTTTTATGAGGAAACGCCCTCAATCTGAGGAACAAAGAGCGGTTAAATTCCGTAAATCACTTGAGCCAAATCAAAGTGACATTGGCATTGTTTTGTCCGGTGGTGGGGTGCGCGCGGCCTATCAAGCTGGCGCACTAAAGGCTCTTGCACAGGTGCTCGGCAAAGATCTCGACAACACCTCAATCATCCTCGGAAGCAGTATCGGAGCGGTCAATGGACTCGTGCTTGGGGCCTGCCTCAAGACCGGT
This sequence comes from Pseudomonadota bacterium, assembly GCA_026390555.1. Taxonomy (NCBI): domain Bacteria; kingdom Pseudomonadati; phylum Pseudomonadota; species Pseudomonadota bacterium. The sequence goes on along the minus strand of JAPLFS010000027.1, from coordinate 41,377 downwards.
ATTAACCACGGTGTTGATGTCTTAGAAGATCTGTGGCGACACCGGACCTTCTCTAACACCTTTGCCGGCTCACGCACGCGCGCCTTTCTACGCGCCGTTCGTATCGCTACTCAACAATATCTGGCACCCGGCCCCTACAGCTCTAATATCTCCGTACTAGATCCCTCGCCGCTACACATAATACTCGATACGGTTATTAAGACTAACGGTGGGCTTCATCCACAATCGAGGGCCACCTCGCTCAAAGCTGTTGGCGTTATGACCACAATGGATGGGCCACAAAGAAAGCCCCTTCTTTTTCTCAGCTCTCACCACAAATTCTCGCCAGAAGAGGTAGATGGTGCGACCTTTGAAACCTGCTACGTAGATGAATTAAACGCCAAGCACGGCTTCGCCTCAGCCGCCCTGCCCTCAATCCTGCCCCCTGTTGAACTCGATACCGATCTCGGCAAGGTACGACTCGTTGATGGTGGCATATCCCAGAATATTCCGGTCGATCCCGCCGTAAGACTTGGTGCTCACAGATTAATAATCATCGATATCTCAGGACGGGCCTGGTGGCTTAATCGCTACGGCGAGGCGCACGACACACGACCAAGCTGGGAGGTTCCGGCCGCAGAGGATACCTTCTGCCTGCGACCACCAGAGACCCTCACAATTCGAAATCCAGGCAGCCTAGGGCAATATTTAAAGCAGTCGGTAGGTGGCTCGCACAGACGCTTTATGGACGCCTGCGGGGCACTGTGGCCGCTCTTTACCCTAGTAAAGGCCAAATTGGGCGAAGAGGCTGCGTATGAGGTGATGTCCTACGTAGCGCTTGATCCGGAGTATCTAAACTCACTAATTGAGGTCGGCTACCACGATACCTTCTCACTCCTTCGTCGTCGTGCTCACAATCCATTCATGGCGCAGGAAGAGGATACTGTTATCAGCGAAAAGGGAACTACCCTGGTTGGAGCTTAAACAGCTCCGTTATATCGGTGCCCCGAACGAGAACATGGTCTGCACAGCATCTTCTCCCGGTTGTCGGCCGATCGGGTAACCAAACTCTACACGGATCGGCCCCATCGGAGATGCCCACCTTATACCGTAGCCCCAAGCCTGTCGAAGCTGTTCAATTCTCATCTGCATTCCGTCATCGTACGCTTGGCCAAAATCGTAGAAGAGAACTCCCTTGAACCCGGCAGAGTTAATTAGAGGGAATATAAGCTCAACATTATTAATAATTTGCTTGGCTCCTCCGTACTCCTTACCGTTAACATCAACCGGGCCGAGAGTTCTGTTCTGATAGCCGCGTACGGAATTAATACCTCCAGGAAAAAACCGCCTAAAAAGTGGGAACGGATCGTCGTTCAGGCTCTCTCCGTATCCAAATGAGGCGCGGTCTGCAAGCACGATCTCTCCGAACTCACCTTCAATTAGGGGCAGGTACCAGGCGTTACGCGCCTCAAAAAGATAGAAGCTCTGATCTCCACCAAACCCAGATAACTCAATCGAAAGGTTCTGTTTTGATCCAGAGGTTGGATTCATCGGATTGTTAATCGTATTTCGAACTATTCCCGGAGTCATAGAGGATGAACTTGAGTTCCCAACCGAATTCTGTACAAGCTGCGCAGCGTCATCTTTCACATTACGAATATTGAGACGCAACAGCTCATACTTAAGGTTGACCGAAACATCCTCTGCCCATTTTCCAAAGAGAGGCTCGCCCGGGTATCCAATGGTAGTAGCTCCTCCCGCCAGTTCTCGATTAAAATCGTTGTATTGACGGGTTGTGCGCAAGAGATCAACCCCGGCAGCAACGTATGAGTCATTGACACGCGGATCATCAAATGAGATCACCTGATTCGTAACCTGAGAACCAAAATCTAGGTTAAGATTAACCTTTCGGCCGGTTCCAAAGAGGTTATTCTCAGAAACCTTAGTGTTAAGGAGCGCGCCGTTCGACGTTGAGTAACCAGCACCAGCGCTAAAACTACCGGTAGTTGCCTCCTTTACATGCACATCTAGATCAATAACGGAGGGGTCGTTGGTGGGCTTATTCGAGATACTAACCTCATCGAAGATCCCCTGGCGCTGCAGCATGGTCTGGCTGCGTTTGATCTTGCTACCATTGTACTGATGTTGCTCCTCGATCTTAAGCTCACGTCGAATTACGTTGTCGTAGGTCTTCTCGTTGCCTGATATAGTAATCTTATCGACCCGTACTAAGTTTCCCTTAGTGCTGCCGAAGGAGAGATCTACCTTACCCTCCGCCTTGTTAAGCATGGTATTCGGAACAACGTTGGCGAAGGCGTAACCCTCATCACCAAACTTATCGGTGATGGTAAAGATATCGTTTCTAATATTACTGGCGCTAAAGACCTCACCGATCTCACTCTTGATGCCCTTCAGGGTAAGGTCCTCAGAGCCCTCAACAAAATCGCCCGTTGCTGAGATCTTTCCGATCTTAAACTGCTGCCCCTCTGTGATGTCGAACACCACGTACAGCCCATCCTCGCGCTTCTCAATCGAGGCCTCCCCAACACCCCCCTCGATATACCCGTTGTCGAGTAGATACTGCCGCAAGATCTGCTTATCTGACTCCATCATCTCATCGTTAACACGTCCGGTACCGAACAGCCAAGAATTCCACCATTTGTAACGCTTAATCTGTAATTGCGATAACATCTCGCTCTGATCTAGCTCTGCAACCCCCTGCAACGTTACGGCATTAACGTGATAGCGTTCGCCTTCCTTAACCGTAAAGGTAATATCAACCTCGTTATCATCTACCGGTACGGTAGAATAGTCGAGCTCAGCGTCATAAAACCCCTGGCCTTTATAGTAACTGATCGCTTTGCGAGTAAGGGTCTGGATCTTACTTCGATCGATAAAGCGTCGCCCCTCGATCTTTAACACCTCAGAGAGGTCACTCTCTGAGATCTTATCGTTGCCCTTGATAAAGACCTTTCTTACTACCGGTTTCTCGGAGACATTAAAGGTGAGGGTTACACCCCCACTAGATCTTGGAGCAATGCCAACTGTAACCTGATCAAAGAACCCTGAATTGTAAAGCGTCTTCACATCCTCAGTTAGTTGCGCCGAGGTCACACGACCAGGAATACTCTTAATCTGAGCACGCACGGCGTTTGCATCTATACGACGATTGCCTGCAATTACCACCTCCTCAACTACGTAGCTCTCTGCGCCCTGCGCTAAAAGCTCGCGTGCACCGAACAACAACGGTAAAAACCCTACGCAAACAGACACCAGAGTTCGTTTCCAGAGATTCATGCTCGATCCTATCTGCTGTTGTTATAGCGTTGGTGTTCAACTAACGCACCGCCAGGCAACATCTCAACGACGAGATCCATACTGCGCGCTAGCTCCTCGTTGTGCGTAACAACTATTAGGGTATTTTTAAGCTCACGGTTCATATCGAGCAGTACCCTCTGCACCTCTGCCGCGGTGCTAACATCTAGATTCCCGGTTGGTTCATCGGCAAGCACAACACGTGGTCGAGCCACGAGCGCACGAGCTATCGCCACCCTTTGCTGCTCTCCCCCCGAAAGCTCTGAAGGGAGGTGCAACTCCCTCTGTTTAAGCCCCATGCGATCGAGTAACTGGGAGGCCTCTGCGTTAGCCTCGCCCTCCTGCGTTCCGCTCATAATAAGGGGCAACGCAACGTTCTCAAGCGCAGAGAACTCTGGCAAAAGGTGATGAAATTGAAAGATAAAGCCAACGTTTTTGCCCCTAAACGTGGCACGCTCATCTGGGGGCATGGAACTAACCCGCTCTGAGCCGTAGTGAACAGTGCCTGATGTCGGAAGATCAAGCCCTCCGATTAAATGCATCAGGGTCGACTTTCCTATACCGGAGCGCCCGATAATGGCAACGGTTCCCCGCTCTGGAAATGAAAAGGTTAGCCCATTCAGCACCGTTAGTTTACGGTCTGCATCCTGGTAACTCTTTGTAAGATCCCTTAACTCTACGCGCATAGAGCACCAACACAACTAATCATATCGCAGCACCTCACTAGGCTCGAGCCTTGCGGCTCTACGAGCCGGATAAACGGTGGCAAAGAGACATATCAGAAAAGCTGCGATACCAACCATCGCAAAGTTACTAGGTTCTATCACCACCGGAAGCTTTGACATCTGGAAGATGCGCTCATCGATCGGGAACCCGAACTCACGTAGCGCGATACATCCGGCAAATCCGAGCACAAGCCCGATAATCGTACCCAATCCACCAATTACAGCGCCCTGGATTCGGAAGATCCGACTGATGCTTTTAGTTGAGGCCCCAAGGGTCTTCATAATGGCGATATCTTTCCGCTTCTCAATGACGATCATAATCAGGGTGGTTATAATAGAGAAGCTAGCCATTACGATAATCAGAAGAAGTACGATAAAATAAACCCGTTTTTCAAGTTGTATCGCATCCCATAGGGGCTTATTTGTTGCGGTCCAGTCACGTACAACGTAGTTCACGCCTGCCCCCCCTAGCTTATCAAGCACTACCTTAGCGATTAGAGGGGCCTTATTCACATCAGTGACGCGCACCTCAAGCCCGGTTACGCCGCCCTTTAGATCGAAGAACCTTTGAGCCTCCTCCAGACTGATATAAGCAACCCCGTTCTCATACTCCACAAGCCCAGAACTGTATGTCCCCACCACAACAAATCGTCGAAAGGTCGGGACTAATCCAAAGGGTGTCGAATTAACCTGCGGTGAGAGGATCGATATCGGTGTTCCTGCAAACACCCCCAAGCTCTGCGCTAACGATCGCCCGATCAAAATTCCTGGAATCTGCGCCTCGCTCTCCTCGCCTGAGGACATCAGGACCGTCACTGCGGGGGGGTTAAAAAGGGTCTTGAGACTCTGATTAGGAGCAAGGTAGGTGCTAATCTGTTGGGCGGAGGCGCTGCCTTGCTCAATACCTCTAACAAGGAGCCCTGATGCCCGCGATTCAGAGCGAATTAGCACCTGCTGGTAGGTAAAGGGCGAAACAGAGCTAACCCCCTCAACCTCACCAACCGTTCGCGCGACATCACGCCAGTTATCTATCCGATCGGAGACCCTACTACTAATAACGATATGGGAATCGGTTCCGACTATCTTCTCGCGTAACTCGCTCTCAAACCCGGTCATCACCGCCATAACGATGTTAAGAACCATCACGCCGATGGCCACACCGAGCACTGAGATGATGGTAATAATAGAGATGAAGGCCTCAGAGCGGCTGCTCCATAGGTACCGCAGAGCGATTTTTCGTGAAAAACTCCAGGAGGTCATTAGACGAACGATAGCTACCAATCCTGAATACGTCAACGAAATCAGTTAAGTATAATTACAAAGACGATTGCACGCGCGCCTTCAGAACGCTGATTGATTAGCGCTAATGCTGGTAGTTTTCTTTGCAGAGCTTGCGCCTCCAGGATACATATAAAAGATCATACAAGAGGGTGTCTTCAAGCAACATAACCTTCGATTATAGCATCGTAAGTATTAGACAAAGCAGCAATCTGATAGGGTAATAAACCTTATCGCTAGGGCATCTTATATTCAAAGTTATGTCTAAATATTTTTGGAGTTCCCTCCTATTAATGCTTCTAACGCTCTCGCACAGCTACGCTCAACCCCCCACTCCATATGTGGTTAAACCTGGGCAGCGCTACATCCGAAATATTACGATAAAGATTGGGGGTATCTTCGAAGATACATCGAGCGCTGGTTACCGCCTAGCTAATCAACTTAAGTACAAGACCCACGAGAGCGTTATTCGTACAGAGCTACTCTTCAAAGAGGGTGATCGCTTTAACCCGTATCTAATCAAACAGACCGAACGCAACCTCCGTCTACAACGCTACCTGCGCCAAATACGCGTAGTTCCAACCTTCGATGGTGATGCGGTGGATGTATCGATCTCGGCACAAGATAGTTGGACCCTTATTCCGTACCTGAGCTACTCCTCAGGCACAGGCCAAAGCAACCGCGGCATCGGACTCTCCGATTCCAACCTATTCGGAAAGGCGACCCGTCTTGAGACCATTTATCAGGAGCAGGCCTCCAGAAAGTCCTACAATATAGCGCTCACCGATCCGCAGTTTCTCGGAACCCGCAAAAACATCATTCTGGCTGCCGCCAACCGTTCCGATGGAACTGTATTTCAGGCTGGTTATGGACTGCCCTTTAGAAGTCTTGAGCAGCGCGATGCCTGGTCCTTTAATACCGGTAAGCAAAATACCGTTGGACGACTCTGGGATGCCGGAACTGAGAACTACATCTTTCGTCAGCACCTCGATGACTTCTCAGCGCTCTATACCTTTGCCGGTCCGAGCGCCCAGCCAGCTCCAGCCGACGATCCATTTACCGGTATCTACAAGGGCCAGACCATCCTCTCGCAGAGATACTCAGTAGGATACGCCTATACCAACGCCAACTTCTATCAGGCCTCGTTAGAGGACTATCAGGACCTCGACCTAGATCCAGCCACGGTCAGTAATAATCCAGCCGACCTGCCATCTAATCGACGATTTAGCGGCCCCGTTCTGCAATATCAGACCATTGCACCGAGATTTATTACGATGAACTATATCGATAAATTCGATCGTCCTGAGGACTATAATTTGGGAGATGAGTCCTTAATTCAGCTACAACTAGCACCGCGCTCACTCGGCTCATTAGATAATGCGGCGCTGCCGAGCTTAAACCGCAGCCGTGGCTGGCGCACCTCTGATCAATCGTTCCTACGGGGTGAGGTTGGGGGCTCTACCAGGGTACAACAGGACACCGTAAACAACTCCCTGATTAGAGCTGAAGCGAAGTACTACTCCGTGATCGGAGACCTCTTTATGGGGCAACGCTTCCTCGGACGACATACCCTTGCAAGCCAATTCTACATCGATTTCGGCAATAAGCTTGACCGAGACCGACAGCTACTCCTTGGTGCCGATACCGGACTGCGCGGATACGAGATAAATACCTTTGAGGGGGACAAGCGCGTCGTGCTTAACTTAGAGGAGCGCTCTCATCTCGCCGACGATGTATTGCAACTCGTCAGCTTAGGTACGGCGGTGTTTATTGATGTGGGCTCCGCTTCGCGCGAGTCCCTAGGTAGTATGCTCACGGACGATCTCTACGGAGATATTGGAGTTGGCTTACGTCTCTGCTTCCCACGAGCAACTGGTGGCGGAATAGTGCGTATCGATATAGCCGTCCCTCTAAGAGATGGCCCGGATGGTAGTAAGTCTGGGGAGCCTCGCGTTATCTTTGCAGCGGGACAGCTCTTCGGAGCGCGCCTTAGAAGCGAGGTGGTGGGCGCTCAAAATACCTCGAGCAGTATCGGATTTGATCGATAAATCTGTAACTCACTATTTACTAAGCTAAATCAACTATTGCCGTTCTGAATAATGGCGCTCCCTGGGGCTTCGCCGCATAGCTATCCTGGCTATCTGAAGGCCGATCTAGCACGAAACAGAACACAACTCCCCTAAAACTAGCTTAGCACCTATACCTCTGTTAAAACCTTTTTACAGCTCCGGATTATAGGGAAACGTCGCTACGACAGCGACTCATGTGGGGATTCCATGAATCTTAATTACCGACATACAATAACCATCTACAGAACCCTGCTACTATCTATTCTGGCGCTTCTGTCTCTTTCTGCAACACCACTTACTGCACAGCCCAAAGTGCGAGGGACTCTAAATAACCTAACGGAGAGTCGCACCTCCACAGCGATCTTTCTTTCACTTCATACCCCACAGGGACTAGAACAGTTCGTCCTACACCGTGATACTGACTATAAGACTGACTATGAACACAGCGCTGACGAGTTACAGCTACGCGGCGCCTCCCGTCCACGCAGGGGCCGTGGCTCAAACTCCCCCGTTGCCGCCACCAAGCTTGGTAAAAGAACGTTACTCTTCTACACCTCCTCCCGTACCGGACTACCTGCAGCCGCATCCTTTATCCTGACAGAGAGAAACGGTACGCTAACCCCCTCCGACCTGCGGCTCTCAAAGGCTCGTACTAAATCAGTTCCGTGCGGCAACGGGGAGCAGCAGCAAGCTCAAAGTGCGCGGACAAACGTTACTCCTGCATCACTTAACCTGCTGGCAGGAGACTCCGCCCCTACTCCATTCATCCCTCCCCGCATACTGGAGGTAGCAACGCATGCTGATGCCGAATTTTCTCAACGCTTCCCTGATACTAACGGCTACATTCGCGCCGTGCTGCATGCCACAGAGGTGCTCTATACGAGCACACTCGGAGTTCGTCTTAAGATCGTCCGACAAAGCGTAGCTAGCCCTAGCAGCGCACAGAGCGCTCCTATAGCAGCAACCGCACTACTTGAGCTCTTTCGGCAGCGCACCCTAGCCTCCAAATTAAATGCAGATATTCATCATCTCTTTACCGACCGTGCGGTAACAGGGTCAACTATCGGTATCGCCTATGTTGGGAGCGCCTGCTATGCCTATGGACGATTTAACATCGGGCTATCGCGCGCCGTACCAACCGCGCTCCAGCCGATACTGGCGGCCCATGAGATCGGGCATAACTTAGGGGCAGAACACGACTCAGAGCTATACTCTATTATGAATCCAGCCATATCGTCGGCACACGATCACTTCTCGACCACGGCCTTAGGGAACATGCATACCTTTGTCGCCAAACCAACCAGCTGTATTAAGCCGGGGCGGCTTAACAGAGCACAGCTCTCGCTGGCTGATACTAGCGAAACCTCATTCTCTGCAACCATCTCCCTATCGAGCGCCCTCGGTGAAATGTGCGAGGTGCAGCTTATGGCGGTACCGTTACTTAACGGCATTCGCAGTGGCAACTTTAAGACGATCGTTAGTGCGCCCCTCAGTACTACTCCTAACTACGGGGGCTCGCAGCTCTCCTTTACAACGCTCGCACCGATCGCCCCTACTAAAAAGCAGCAACTATTGTTCAAACTAAAGTTAACCTGCCCATCCGGAACGGTCTCTAGTGAGAACGAGATCCTTACCATTCAAAATATCGGAGAGCTCTCTTCAGATGCACCGAATGGAAGTGCGTGGCTTACGCAGCTCCATAGAAACTTTCTTCGCTAACGGCGTTTTGATTTCGAGCTTTTTTAGATCCTATAGCCTGAGCCTCGAACAAAAAAAAACGCCCCCCAACCCTCGAAAGGGCCGGGAGGCGTAGTAAAAAGACGTTAAGCGTCTATTTACTTCTTCTTAGCAGCCTTCTTTGTTGTCTTCTTCTTTGCTGCTACTTTCTTGGTGGTCTTCTTTGTTGCTTTCTTAGTTGCCATATTTTTCTCCAGTGTTGATAGCGACGGAACTAATTCCAATCGCTGTCTACGTTTGTATACCGATCTCACCTGCAACCTCTCAACGGGAGAATCCCGCAAGCTGTTAACAACGCTTGACCGAAACTATATCTCCTCAAGCCTTGCGGGGCACCTCCAATTGTAAGGAGGGCCTGACGCTTTATGCTTAAAGAAGCTTTATGCCCCGTCTTATCGAACGATAAGTTTAGGGGCTTAACTTTACTGCTTCACGCATGCTGCAAAATTTTTCAGCTTTAGGAAAGATATTATCTTTCTGCTAGCCGAAACCTCCTGCAGCTTTCGATAGTAACCGGAGGGCTTTACTGTCCGACTCCCCCACCGCTTAACTACCGATCAACCTTCTAAGAACTTCGCCACCAACGTACCTACAACAAAACAACTAGCGGCGTTTATCTGTCGTCCTTTGAAGGCGGTGCTAATGCGCTCGCCTCTTTTTTACTTCGCTGCTCACTCACCTTTCGTACCTTTCTTCGATTCGAAGAAGGTCAGTGAGCAACGAAGAAGTCAACATTAAGGAGAGGGTCGCATCGCTTGCCAAAATTGGCAAGTACTTATTTGATGATCATAGATCTGAAAAAGGGTTCACAGATTCTTAGAATAGTTTCATCGATGTTCATCGATGCTTCCTAACGCACGCCGATCGAATCTATTAAACCGCGAAGCTTCCGACCCAACGCCCCTGCTCGATCAACGTTAAGAGCTCCCCATCTGCTAGTGTTGCACGCACATCCACCTGCTCTGAAGAGATCATTATGTCGGTATGCACCGAACTGGAGTTGCAACCGATCTCTCTACATTGCGCCTCACTCAGATCCGCACCCCCCTCAAGGCAACTCTTATAGGCGGAACCGACAGCAATATGACACGCCGCATTCTCATCAAACAGGATCTCCTCAAAGACCAACCCACTCTGGAATATGGGGGAATCTGTACCTACTAGCGCAACCTCTCCCAGCTTCTTTGCACCAGCATCGCTCTTCAGATACGCCTCGAGCGCAGCCTTACCTGCACTACACTCAAAATGCGAAATCTCCCCGTCTTTAAAGGTTATTATAAGCCCTTTTACCATCGTTCCATTGACTAAGAATGGGCGGGTAGCGCTAACTATTCCGTTAGTGAGCCTACAATCTGGGGTTGTAAAGCACTCCTCTGTAGGCAGATTCGGTTCGAAGGAATGCCCCTTCGGAGAGTGCGCCGATCCACCACAAAACACAGCACGTTCAGAGAGCCCAACAACCAGATCTGTCCCCGGTCCAATGAACCTAAGCTGCCGAATATTTAGCTCCGTAAGCTCTTGGGCACGCCTAGTAAGGATCTGATTATGAAGATCCCAGCGTTCCATAAAGTCCGGCTTATCAACCCGACAGATCCGAAAGATCTCCTCCCAAAGACGAAGCACCGCAGCACTCTCTGAAAGATGCGGAAAAACCCGCATGGCCCAGGCCGGAGTCGCCGCAGCAACGACACACCAATGCACCTTCGAGCGCTCGATGCCCTCAGTATAAAAATGTTTGGCTGCTTGATATGTCGCCTTGCGAACCTGATTAACGGCCTGTGGATCTAGATCCGAGAGGTAGTCTGGAAACTCAGGCCCGAGCACCTTTAGGTTCGCTGCCTCTGTATCTACCAGCTCCCTGAACTTAGCCGTGTAAAAGGCGGGGGTAGAGCTTAGAAACTCTGCTCGTGAGCCTTGAATTCTGGCGCGCTGCAACAACGGATCGCTTAGCTCTACATGCACGAATCCAGCCCCGCGCTGATACATCTCACTAACCAACGCCTGCAATAGCGGTCGGTGGTAGACCTCGCTCATAACCTGCACCAGTTGTCCTGGCTGAACATTAAGACCGTGCGCAACGATTAACTGGGCGTAGCGTCCAAGGCTCTCAGAGAGGTCGGGGTGAAAAAGATAGGGGCTAACATGATTTGCTGGTTCGGTCATACGTAATCTCCTACTAAAGCTCTCCAAAATAGAGGCGTGTTGCTCAATACATACTAAATAGCATGCAAGACAGAAGGTCGGCAGGGGGATCTATATACTAATCATTGCGGTTCCTCACCAATAAGTGTGGGTGGGAAGCTACTGGATGATGGCATAACTATGCGCGGCAGTTGGAAGAAAAGCCGGTCGAAGAATGTAAGATAATGGATGCTGAATCCCTGCGCGGGAACGTGAACCGCTTCCCGTTACCTGCTCCCGCTCGGGTAGCGGAAACTTATCTTGAAAAGAACCGATTAATAGAAGATATGTTTTGTCATGAAAAGCTCTAAGTCTATCAAAAGTCGGTTGAATTACTGAATAGGTTATTAGTGTTATTCGCCTCCTCCCGAACGGAAACAGCGATATTGTCAACCAGTTGCGTCGCGCCGCCACCTCCATTTGGCGGCCATGCTGTCAAAGCTGGTTTTTAAGGGTTAACCGGTATCGGAGCGGGAGCAGGTAACGGGAAGCGGTTCACGTTCCCGCGCAGGGGTTTTCCATCTAATATACCCACACTTATCGGTGAGGAACCATCATTGCCTGATGCTATTTAGGAGCTTCGTGCAGAGACGCGCGATACGAGCAGTAGAGGGCGCGGAGGAGCTCGCATTAAAACGTGCGCGCGCCTCTACCTCGGAGGCTCTTACGACGAGCCTAGCTACCCTATTAGGAACCTTTGCTGACAACTTTTTGCTGCCATTCACTAGCTGGGCTGCAATCTCGCCATTACATGTAACATCATTGATGGCGAACGTAACCGGCACGCTGCCGGTTCCTGTACCCTCTAGCCCGATATTTAGCCTGATAGCGTTCGGCCCACGCCGCCCCTTGTGAAGATTAATACTTGAAACTGTGATGAGCGGGTCATCATCAGATGGATCGGGGGGATTAACGGAGCAGAGTGAGCTCATACTGCCCCCCAGAGCGAGAAGCTCGGAGGATGACGAGATCAAACCCTGTTGAACGGTGAATAGGTTCGCAGTCGAAGAGAAGGTGCTAATGGGTGAGCCCGTTATTCCAACGACACCTACCGGCTCAACCTGCGGCGAGGAGAAGGGGTTACCAAGTACCTTTGCCCGTAGCGTTAACCCGGAGTCCGCACCTTCAAAGAACACCGAGGTCGAAATGGCGCCAGATTTGAATATAGTTGTTCGCAGGGTGATAACCCCCTGCCCCGGAAAGTTATAGTGCTCAGAACGCCACATAATCGTGACCCTCTCTAAAGCCACCTGTACCCGCACCCCCTGGTCAGCGGCTCTAGGTATTAGATCGGTATGGAGGCCTGCTATTGAATTCATCGGCGCACGTGCCGAGATCCTGTAATCGAAGCCCGTCGGCTCCTTGCTATAAACCGTTCCGTTCGGTGAGATCCATATCTTGTTAGTGCTAGTGCGGAAGAACGGCAGGGTAAAGGGCAGATCGACGGGGTAGAATTCCCCCTCGTCCACCTGATTTATTATCGGCGATTCGTCAGCCGAGGTATCAACATCACCAGCATTAATTAGGTTGGTGAATTGCAGATCGTACCGACACGGCTCGCTACCCGCGATTGGAGTAGGTAGTGGCGAAGCCTCGTTATATAGCATACGCGCAACGTTCAGAGTGCGCTGCGTTCTGACGAGGGGCACCCCCCTAGCTGAATCATAAAGGCTCGGCAGCTCGCGACCCGTGAGGTATAGTCGGTCGATCGCCTCTAGGAATGAGAGCCCTGGTTCGCGCGCAAAGAGAAGCGCTAACGCCCCCGCTACATGCGGCGTTGCCATTGAGGTGCCAGAGAGGTTCCCATAGGTATTCGCTGGCAAGGTGCTTAAGATCCCATCCCCGGGTGCCGCTATATCGACCGAGCTCTCCCCGTAGTTTGAAAAGCTCGCCAGGCGTTGATCCTGTCCAAGGGCGGCAACCGAAACCACGTTATCAACCTCGTACGCGGCTGGATAAGTCTCCCAGGCATCGGTATCACTCGCTTCATTTCCAGCAGCCGCTACAAAGATTATTCCTGCTGAACGTGCGCGCTGAATCGCCTGTTGAAGCGCTAGCGAGTATCCCCCTCCACCCCAGGAGTTGTTTGATACCAAAACATTGATACCGTAGAGCACCTTCATATTGACCATGTAGTCGATCGCCTTGATCGCATCCGCAAGCTGCCCACTACCACTTGCGGCGATAAACTTTAGCGCCATAATCTTGACGCGATGATTTACCCCAACGACTCCCACCCCATTGTTACCAACCGCCCCAATCGTGCCTGCCACATGCGTGCCGTGATAGTGATCATCGAAGGGGTTTCCAGGATTCAGTGCGCCATCGACTGCATTGATACCGTGTAGATCGTCGATATATCCATTACCGTCATCGTCAATTCCGTTTGCGGCGATCTCTCCCGGATTAACCCAGATATTTGCCGCCAGATCAGGGTGCGTATAATCGACGCCGGTATCAATTACTGCCACCACGGTCGCATCCGATCCGGTCGATAGATCCCACGCTCGTGCGGCGGAGATCCCCTCTGCATCGCTTAATCCCCACATCGATTGATACGATGGATCGTCTGGGACAAGATCCAGTACAGACACAAGGTAGTTTGGTGAACAGGAGGCGATATCCCCTGTGGCTAATAATTGCTTGCAGTAGTCGTTCTGCGGCTCATAGGGCACGGCTCCATCGGCATCTGGCATACTCAACGCAGCAACCTGCCCAGCTACCATCACCCCCGGCACCCCAGCTATAAGCACCGTGTCTGAACTGAGCACCTCTTTCACCTGCCCGTGCTGTGGATCGAGGTCAATAAAGGGGCTGGAGGCTAGCGCCAAGGCGCTGCCATGGACAGTGCTAACTGTAGGAAGGGTTACAATGTACTGCCCTGGAAAGACCCTCAGGGGCTCTGCGTTAGCATCTGACGCTAGGCAGTATGGCGACACAGCAGCTAGAACTACTCCTATAAACGCCCTTAACTTAGATCTATCCGTTAAGCGTAGCATGCCTGGGTACGAACTATCGCTCCAATCACTACAAAATACTTGCTATCGCCTCTTCATATCGGCAGAAACTATATTAACTTTAGAGGTATTATGTCCCTTGCTGTACGTAAGAGTTTCTCCTACTCACGTGGGCTCCCATTATCGCCCCGTATCTACTGGGAGCAAAGAAACCTCAAGTTTCCCATCGCGGACAAAACGGGCTAAATTTGCCGAGTTAAGTAGAGCCTGTGATTGGTCGGCTGTATCGCTACTTGCAAGACACTTAACTGAGTAGTGAAACCCATCTGGAATCGCCTCCCTCCATACCTCATACACATAGTGACCACTACTAGGGGGGCTGGAGAGTGCCCAACGGGAACCGACCACCTTTGTTACCGGAATAGCTGGTGCCTGTGCAGCCTGGACATAGTTTTCTAGAAAGAACCTAGCCCGTTCCCACGAATAGGTATCCTGCTCGATAGTAAGATCAAATTCGGTCGGAGTGCTCAATACCTCATTACGAGCCTGGTCCTGCGTGGTCTCTGCGACCTCAAGCCCAAGTGCTGTGGCACCTACTACATCGGCTATCGAGCCACGCTGCTGCGAACTAGAACCACACCCAGCCAGCACAATTGTGATGGAAATAACGATTGAAAGCGTTTTTGGCATCATACCCAGCACCTCTACTTGATTAAGGTTGGAACTGCGCAATATACCACCTTAAAGCGATGCTAGTCATGCTTTAAATACATTCGTGACTAGGGATTTCCCTTAGCTAAACGAGCTACCGCATCCACAGGTGCGCTTGGCGTTCGGATTCTTAAATTGAAATCCGGTTCCGTTCAGACCCGATACGTAATCAACAACGGTACCTCGTAGATAGCCAACGCTAACCGCATCAACAACCACCTTTACA
This sequence comes from Pseudomonadota bacterium, assembly GCA_026390555.1. Taxonomy (NCBI): domain Bacteria; kingdom Pseudomonadati; phylum Pseudomonadota; species Pseudomonadota bacterium. The sequence continues at coordinate 26,199 of JAPLFS010000027.1, read as the reverse complement.
CCGTTCAACTCGAGCGCTAGGTCGCCCATGCGCTCCTCTTTATCAAAATCTAATCCGTACTGATAACCGGAGCATCCACCACCAACTACCGATATGCGTAGAAAATCTCCATCCTCGCCTTCGTCCTTAAGCGCCTTAGCCACGGCATCAATAGCTGATGGGGTAAAGAGCACCGGCATCTCATCTGAGGGTACAAACTCGCCCTCTGGCTGGCTGGCTACGTTCTTAAGAGCGGCTCCGCTGCTGCATGAGCTAGTGCCTGTTGAACTAGCACTGCTTGAGCTACTGCCACATGAACCACCACCACATGAACCTGCATTTGAACTCATAATCTCTACCTATCCTTAAAGGGTATTGCCGGTAATACCTCTAGTATACTGAAAAACACACCCTCTTCACAAGGGCTTGGCTCGTTTTTCGCTATACGCTCCAATCTACCCTCTCTGATTCTTGCCCACTATTTCAATGGGTTGCGTGGCTAGAATAGCTCGTTTAAGGGAGTTCTCATGTTTATAGGCAAAAAAGCCGACATTCCATGTAAGAGGGGATGCTCGTTCTTAAGCCGTATCCAACAGAGCCTCACTCTCCGCAATGAAAAACGGAGCATGGTATGCGACGCTGGATTACGGCCCCCACTATTAGATCTGCCATAAGCACCTCTGTTATGGCGCTCGCGCTCGGTGTCATCCTCTACGTTGGAATCGCTTTTGCTGATGGCCGAAGACAGGGGAAACAGGATGCTCAAGCACCTGAGCGGGCACGCTACGCCAGCGCAGACCAGGCCCCCTTCTTACGCTTTACCCCAGTAGTTCTAGCAAACGGTAGTAAGCTGACCCTAATCTCGCCCTCGCAGTGGTCGGACCTAGCGGATCAGCTCGTTCAAGCGTTAAACAAAACACACGCTGAATACACCGATTTATTTAGCACAATCCCAGCCTTTAGCAGCTCGATTAGGTTGATGGACGAGACTGCATTCTACGAACTCACCGGGGCGCCAGGCTGGACCAACGCCATGTTCTTTCGTGGACAGATAATCATCCCCCTCTCAAATACTAAACCGGTCGACGTTGAAAACCTGCACCGCTCCGTTAAGCATGAGTTCACGCACGCGGTTCTCTCTGCACTCTCAGAGGGGCAGATTCCTGGTTGGATCGATGAGGGCATCGCGCAGTGGTCCGAGGGCTATGAGAATCCGGCCCTACGCGAGGCGCTGCGTACGTGGCTAAAGTCAAATGAGCCGGTCGCTCTAAGCCTGCTACAGGGGGGCTTTACAAAGCTTAACTCCGACATGGTACCGGCCGCATATGCACAATCACTACTGGCAACAAAGGCGCTAATTCACGCCTTCGGCTTTTCAAAGATCGGTGCCTACCTAGCCCTGCTGCGAACCGGTACAGAGCGCTCGACGGCTTTTAGAGAGGCCTTCGGACTCACCCTTGAGCAGTTCGAAGAGAAACTGGGTGAGAGCCTAAAAACATGGGCAGCGCTACCTGAGCCAGCGGTATAATCAGACATCTCTAATAGCTCTCATACGATCTCATTCTCATTCACCTCCGTTCGGTGTAGTGTTGCCTTTCAGATTAGACAATACGCCTTGAATTATACCTACCAGAAGAGCGCATGATTAACGAACGATTGGAGCTAGAGAAAGGGATTGAGACGTTGGGCCTCTCTGCATCATCAACACAGATAGATGCGTTATTACTCTTCCTTGAGAACCTTGAGCTTACCAACAAGAGCTTTAACCTGACCCGCATTGCGCGTAGCGATTACGTTTCGCTGCATCTGTTGGACTCTCTCGCCACTTTAACGGTCCTAGATAAAGCCGCCAATTTGCGCCTTCTCGATATCGGTACGGGGGCTGGGTTTCCAGGAGTTCCACTTGCTGCGCTACTTCCTGCTAGCTCAATTACCTTGCTTGATGCCACAGCAAAGAAGGTGCGCTTTGCCAGCGAGACCGCGCACGCCTGTGGTATCACTAATGTCTCAGGGATACACGGACGAGCCGAGATGCTGGCACGCACCCCACAACACCGTGAGCGCTATGATCTGGTCACCTCACGCGCGCTAGCGCCCTTCCCGCTCCTGATTGAGCTAATGCTACCGCTAGTAAAGATCGGCGGTCAGGCGATCGCCCTAAAGGGCAGTAGCTTTGAGGCTGAAATCTCAGGTACAGAGGATCTTATTCGAGAGCTTGGTGGAGACGTTCCTCAGGTGCATGCCGTTAAGCTACCGGGAACAGAGATCGTGCGACACTTAATCGTTATCCCGAAAAAGCGCGCAACCCACAAGAAATTTCCCAGAGTTGAATAGCTACGTTACTAAGCCGCCTTAGCAGGCACGAACTCCTCGTTACGACGTGTTCGCGCGCGTGGACGACGACGGTGAATAGCCTTGCGATTTGCTACGCACTGCCCTAGCTCCTCCGAGTCATTCTCGATTGAGGTACGGTGTCCTAAATCATCATTGTTCATTGAACTACTTAACTCAGCGTGCAGGGTCTCAAGAGCTTTCTTCTTTATTCTTGAGATATGACATCGGCTGTATCCAAGCGAGGTAGCGATATCCATAATTTGCTGCTCATGGATAAAGATACGCTTAATAATCTCACGCTCCAATGCGTCCAACTTCTCACAAGCAAGTGAGCTTCTGTCGTTCAACTCCTTGTGCCACAGGACATCGTCCGGCTGTGGGGCCTCTTGGCTAGTTACTGCCTCTGCGATCTCGGCTGAGTTAATGCCTCGTAATTGAAACTCGCCCATCGAATCTCCATCACCCTTCTCAGCAACCTCCCCTCCCTGCTCCCATACGGTTGGAATAGAGCATGCGGCGGCGGCCGTCGTAACTGCTCGAATCAGGTTGCCCTTGAGGTGATAAAAAAGAAAGGTCATAAAGCTTGCGCCCTTATAAGGGTTAAAGCGCTTAACGGCTTCACACAACGAAAGATCTACGATGCTATCGACCTCATCGAGCTCCATGCGAGCGTGCCAACGACGAAGAATACTACGCCCTAACTTTCTGGCCTTGATACGATACTTAATGATCAACGCCTCTTGCTGAAGGGGGGTTGGTGTACCATCTGAATTAGCTTGGGATTTAACTAGCTTAAGAACGCTCTTCTTAGCGGTTTTTTGGGCAATTTTGGCTGCAACAGCTCCGCTGCTATCGCTCTCCTTCGATACCCTGCTTGAAGTTGTTCTCATCTTATTCCTCTCTATATCTAGTTATAGTTAGCTATTCTAAAAACCATCTACATGCCGAAAAATGTGAAACGACATGCTCCCCCCCTCTTCCACCTGAAACACCAAATTGCTTCTAAAAAAAGATAACTATTTGAATGGATTGAATTTTAAGCTATACTGTCCAGATAAGTACTTAAGTTTTATAAGGATTATGGCCGATAGCTCCAAGTGAGAGGTGGAGCTCTGAGATATTCTTAGACCCAATAAATACATGCGGGGGACGGTGTGGGGGAGCGCGTAACTCTTTCCGAAGAGCAGGCTAATGACCTGGTGATCGAGAACCACGGCTGGGCTGAAAGCATCGCCCGAGCTGTGGCGCGCGCCTGGAATATGGACTGGCGACTTGATGGGTTAGACGGTGCTGCTATGGAGGCGCTAATCTTCTGCTCGCGCCGTTTCGATCCAACACGCGGCATTCCCTTTCGAGGCTATGCGCGTAGACGCATCCACGAGGCCTCCACCGATGCCGCCCGCAAATCGAAGGGCTGGAGCCGCAGCACCCCAAATAAGAGCAGCGCCGAGGCGCGTGCCCGAGATATCTCCGCCGAACTGTACGGGGTGTTTCCAGAGATGCGCGAGGGACGTCTACCGATCCGCGAGGGGTCGGGAAACGACGATGGTGATATGAGATCGGCTATTAGAGAGCTGCTCGTGGGCGCCAGCGTCGTTGCGACCAGGCAGGCGATTGCAAACGATCCGTTGCCGGACGATCTACTCGACTACAAACGGATGGTTACTGTTATGGCGGCTTTAGAGCCCTTGCATCAGTGGTTGCTATACCGAGTTTATTGGGATGGCTTATCGCTAAGAACCATCGCAACTGAATGGGATACGGATGGTCTAAACGTCATGCGTGAACACAAGGTTCTGATCGCATACCTACAAAAGAGCCTCGCAATGGGCAAACCTGCCCCCGTCCCGAAGGTTCGTCCAGGTCTTAAAACCTTAATAGCAAGATTTAAACAACCGAACTCTAAGGGCCCCTTTACAGATGTGATAAAGGGTGTGAGTGGATAGAAAATCGCTTATGGGAGAGCTGAAAACATCATGGTAAAAAAGAAGGATGACAAAAAGATAGGCGCTATCAGATCCTCCCAATCAACCAAGGGGGTCAAGGCTACGGAGTCTGTCTCTGAAGTCGACAAGGTCAAGGGCACCGGCTCCGTGCGTGGGGTATCGGGAGTTTCGCGAGTATCAGGAACGGGGGCGCTCGGAGCGATCACCCTTGAGCAGCGCGATAAATTATTGAGCCTAGTCTCGGAGGAGGCGGAGAAGCTAACGGCTCAGGGCGTTATTCCCAAGAGCCAGAGGGAGGTCGTCGAGCAGGCCGTTAAGATGGTTATAGATGCCTCCTTGATCGAAGCATCAAACGACAACAAGAAGCGCTAAGGCTCGCCTGCGTTATGCTGGGAAGAAAAAGTTACTTAGAACCCTCGCCATCGCCAGATTATGGGTGGCTTTGAACAACTTTTCATCAATCCCTATCGGTGGCTTGCTATAGAGCACCTCACGGCACCCATCAGCCTCCTGCGCCAGACAGCTATAGGTCACCAAAGCATCCATCCCTAGCTGTCCAGGTTCCTCTAAGTAGATAGAAGCTATTTTCCGGCACTCATTACGCTGCTCAGGGGTTAATTTATCGCGCAATGCCTGCATTAGAAGCATCCCCTTTGCTATCTTCTCGCCGCTCTCCGATTTCAGTAGCGCTAATAATTTTGGATATCCCTCTGATAAGTTCAGAGATATACCGCACGCAATCGGCCAGATTACTACCTCCGAAAGGTTCTTAAGCGAAACCTTCTCAAGCATACTCCAGCTAGCCTGCGGATCTCTGCGCTCTGCTATAACACAGGGCAATAAGCTAAAGTTGGACAGATGCATCCCCTCCCGCGAGAGCGTTGTTATCAGATCTTTCTTCCAATTCCCATACTCTTCTGAGCTGAGATCCTCAATAGCAGCACGCAGCGACAACGCTGCCAACGCTGCTACCTCACTACTTTTACCAAGATTATACATCTCTGAATCGTGCAACGTGCGCAGTAATTCCCAGTCTGTGGAGGAGAGTCGTGCAGCCACAAAGGCTCTCAACCTCGGATCTTGTGAGATTGCATCCGCATTACTTACCAGCGCCACTCCCAAATCCTCATACAGCTTCTCAACGGTTCTACTGCCCTTTAAGTTCTCCTCTTCAGCTCCCTTAAAGATGCTCAAAGCCTCCGGGATGAGGCTTGTAGCCGCCATCTCAAAGCCGTTTGAGATCATAAATGAGTACCGTCGCACAAATGCGGCTGCCTGTGACAACTCGTTGAAGGGGCTCCCTTCGGAGCTTGGGCGGGGCTGCAACCAGTTAGAATTAACATCCACAAACAACTGAAACTCGGCGGCTATGACCGAAACCTGTTTGCGCGTTCTCTGCTCTGAGATCGCAATCGCATAATCAACGAAGGCCTCATTCAAGTCCTGCTCTGATAATAACGCCTTCCCGGTGATCGGCGAATTATTCGGCTCTTTAGCATGGGGGTCCGTCTGCAAAATCTCAGGCACTACCATCAGTGGCTCTAGCGCCCACTGCCCAAAGATCGATGACTGCGCCTGGCTAAGCTCCGTCAATAACGGTATGTACTCCCTACTAAATCCCCTCTCAAGAGCCAGAGCAACATAACTCTCAACGTCGCTTAGATCTATGTCGATTCGACTAAGAGCCGCCGTGGCTCGCTGGGCCATAACTACAGTTTCAGCCTCAGCACCGAACGGATCCTCCGCAGTGCGGTCAATCAACTTGAGAACGGCACACCGCACTCTGTTTATAATCTCTGTGGGTGCAGGAGAGGCGCTATGCTGACCCAGCGCTATAGCAACCTCAGTTGCGACGTGGAGTATATGTTGATCCTCAGACTCAAAGAGCTTTACCAACACCTCGATCTGAGAGAGCGATCCATCTGCTAGGCCGCCGAATGCATACCGCAGCATATTATCATCGTCTAGCTGCCTAGTTGGCTTCTCAGAGCAACAGCGATACTCGTTGACAACCAGGTTGAACGCCCCTGTAAAGTCATTACAAGACACGGCATTAACCGTTCGATAAAGCACCTCAGAGGGCAGCGTGCCTACCTCATCAATTCGATCTCTGATCAATGTGTGCGTATCCAATACCCTCTGCAGACTATCAAGGGTCGGCGCGTATCTGGCAAACAGTTCGAGACAGCTCCAATATGCGGGTTCAAGCTGATTGCCGTTATTAACTGAGATCGACAGATCTTGATACACTCGTGCATCGAGTGCGCCCTTTATCCCGTTGTGCAATTCAACGCTATTTGAGGACACCGCAAGCACGCCGCTTAACATCTCATAGGAAATATCTCTTCCATACTCAGCATCCACACCCTTGTAAGCAAGCAGCTTGGAGGCAACATCAACCAAAGCTGGCATACAAACACCGAAGTGCGGGCCGACCCCACGGTGCAACATCTTACAGAAGGCGTCACCAAGCGTTAACAGCGGGCTGAGGTCGCTCGTAGCACGAGTAATCTCAGTCAGACGTTCTGGTGTAATCGGCCCCTTGTTACGCTCCTTGTCCAGCCTTATTTTGATAGCACTATCAGGAAACTCAGAAAGGCAGTTATAGAGCGCCCTTATTGATGGTGATTCTATAATATCCGACCGTCTCGTGAAGCTCTGATCATCGAACCGCGGCCCGCGATCAGGCTCATTTTGTGGAAAATTTGGACTTGGCATCTTGAGTCTTCATGTAGCGCAGTTTTATAGCCGGGGAAAGATGTTTCGCAATTGATTGTGCCACCTTTTCTGATTACGACTATTACGATCAGCTTAGGGGGATCCATCTGGCTCATACCGGCTCTTATTCGCCGATCTGAAATGCTCTTTCGCCATTGCCGCCCGTTCGAGTACTGTAATTGTGTATGGATATGATTCCTCAACCACCTACAAACCCATCGGATCCCCACCACAAGGCGCTGCACATCAACCTGGACGCTTCGCGCTACGGCACGATTGCCGAGATCGGAGCCGGCCAGGAGGTCGCAAGTTGGTTTTTCCGGGTAGGGGCTGCTTCAGGCACGATCGCCAAATCTATGTCGGCCTACGATCAGACCGTGAGTGATAGTATCTACGGTCGAGCTGGGCGTTACGTCTCTAAGGAACGCCTAATAGCGATGTTGGATCATGAATATCTCCTCCTAATTGAGCGTCTTGAGAAGAGCCTCGGTAGCGAGACCGGATTCTTTGCCTTCGCTGATACCGTCTCGACCATAAATTTTGCCGGCACCAATGAGAGCCACGGCTGGATGGGAATTCGCTTTCAACCTAGTCCAAAAGCTAGCCCCTGCCAGATCCTCCTGCATGTGAATATGGCCGATACAGATAGTGCTCGGCAATCCGAAGCGCTAGGCATTCTGGGGGTCAACCTGACCTACGGCGCATTCTATCTGCACAACGATATAGACAAATTGCTGCTCGGCCTCATGGACTCCCTCTCGCGTGAGCGTATTGATGTCGACTATATCGAATTAACGGGCCCACTCTTTGCACACCTCGATCACCGTCTTTTGACGGTAGCCTTGCTACGCAAGGGCCTCGCCAACGCCATCCTCTTTAACTCACAGCAGGAGCCCCTACCCCCAACTGAGTTCTTCCATAAGCGGCCAATACTGCTAGAGCGTGGGTCCTTCCGAGCCCTACACCATATGTTCCCCGACCTAGCAGAGCGCTGCAACCAACGTCTGCAGGCCATCGATGGCAAGACTGAGAAGGCGGCTGCCTATGTGCTCGAGATCTCGTTAAACAACATCTTGAGAGCACAACAATCAACCGATGAAGAGGTGCTAGACGTAGTTGAGCAGCTCTGCAAGCAGAATCACAACATACTAGTCAGCACCTACTCTCAATTCTTTCACCTGACTCAATATCTGCGTCGTTACTCCAGCTCTCCGATCGGATTCGTTGTAAGCGCCGCACTCCTACCCCTGCTGCTTGAGGACGATCGCTATGCCTTGCTTAAGGGCGGCGTCCTCGAAGCATCCGCCAGGCTATTTCAGCAACAGGTGCATCTCCTCGTTTATCCCGTTGAATCGCAGTTATTTAGTTTTTATCTAGATCTTATCAAGTTCGACACCTCTCGTATAAAGTTTCCTAAATCAGGGATGGTGCGCGCCAAGAACCTCGGGCTCGGATACGTTAACCAGTACCTCTATCAGTTCCTAGTTGAGTCGAACATTATCGTTGATATCGAGGTTGATGAGTCCGCCGCTATGCCACGCAGCGCTGCATAGCAATCAGCTCCAATTAAACTGCATACGCTTAGCGTATCGGAGCCGTAAAGTTAACGCTGGAGCTCGAGCTGGTCTTACCAAGAACCACCTTGGGCTTCTTGAGGGAGATCTCAACCTTGTACGCAACGGTATAGGCTCCACCTGGCGTAAGATTTCTTAGTGCGATACGATTTTTCCTAGATCGCACGCTATTTGAGCGCCCCGGCGAAAGCGATATCTGCTGCGAGTCCTGCGTAGCAGCAGAGCCCTGACTCTCTAAGCCCGTATATGTAACGAGAAAGGTCTTAATGCGGTTCTTTTTATCCATGAGCGCGCGCTTAGCCTGCTGCTTTGAAAGACCGAATTTTCGCCGCAACATAGCTATGGATCTGGCAAGCTGCGCAGGACTAAGCTCCACCGCCTGCTTTGGCAATACGATCACAACCTGGCTATCCTTAAATTCAACCTCTGGGGGTGCAAGCGCATTACCATCGGAGCCTTTGTAGAAATAGGCCCGACCCTCATTAGTCTCGCCATTTTCGTAGCCATCCGCCCCTACAATTAGATCTGAGAATCCATCCCCATTTAAGTCTCCGGCGTTGGCGATATCAGCGCCGTAATATGCCTCTTTTTGATCAGACTCCCCTATCCATGCGGCGCTAGTTGAGAGCCCAGAGCTGGAACCAAGATACACGTAGACCCTACCCTCATTACTCTCTCCATTATCGTAAAAGAACGCCCCTACAGCGATATCCGAGAATCCATCCCTGTTAAGATCTCCAGCATCGGAAACCTTCCGGCCGTAGTAAGCATTAGCTTGATTCGACTCTGCGGTCCAAGCGGCTGTTGTTAAAAGTCCGCTTGCGCTACCTAGGTAAAGATAGGCCCTGCCCTCATTGCTCTCACCGTTACTGTAGCCCTGCGCCCCCACGATAACATCCGAGTACCCATCCCCGTTAATATCTCCGGCCTTGGAGACGCTCCGGCCAAAATAGCCATTAACCTGATCCGACTCTGCGGTCCAAGTGGCGCTGGATGAGAGCCCCATTGAGCTGCCTAGATAGAGGTAGACCATGCCCTGATCGTTACTACCATTATCGTAGCTCTGCGCCCCAATAATAACATCTGAGTATCCATCTTTATTAACGTCTCCCGCGCTAGAAACGCTTAGGCCATATTCTGCTGAGGCTTGCTGCGATTCACCGATCCATTCGGCACTGGATGAAACCCCAATTGAGCTACCTAGGTAAAGGTAGGCCCTACCTTCATCAGCCTCACCGTTGTCGTAGAAACTGGCCCCAATAATAATATCTGAATATCCATCCCCGTTAACATCTCCGGCGCTGGCGACGCTAACACCCAACCAGGCACCAGCTTGATTCGACTCAACGGTCCAGGACGGGGCCTCTGAGGGCCCAGAGGCGGAGCCAAGATATACATAGACTCGCCCCTCAGTGATCTCTCCATTATCGTATAAAGGGGCCCCCACAATAATGTCTGAGAAACCATCCCCGTTAAGATCTCCAGCTCCGGCAACGCTATAGCCGAACCAGGCACCGGCTTGATTCGACTCTGCGGTCCAGAGGGGAGTGGTTGAGAGCCCCGTCGAGGCCCCTAGGTAAAGGTACACCCTGCCCTCAGAGCTAGCTCCATTACTGTAGTTATAAGCTCCGATAAGAGCATCTGTATATCCATCTCCGTTAACATCTCCGGCACCGGCAACGCTATAACCGAACTGAGCGCTAACCTGATTCGACTCAGCGCTCCATGCTGGGGATGATGCTAAGGGGTCGACCGTTATTGGATAGAGCGCCTCTCTATCATCGATATGAATATGGAGCTCATCGCTGCGCTTAGTTTTAGTTTTAGTTTTTGTTGCGACGTATGAGAGCCAGCTAGGAAGAGTTTTACCGCTAGCATCAACGACCTTTAAGCCTGCGTACTGAAACACTTCGGTGCCGTTCTTGGTAAATCCGATCTTATCTTTAGTAGGATTAAGCACCGTAAGATCGGTCTTAATATCTCCCACTATAACCAATTCGCCCTTATTAGTGGTGTGCGGACGCTCCTTAATCTCAAAGCCCTGCTCGATGCCCTGTTTAGAGTTTTTGTACCATTCGGTGACTGCATTCGGATAATTAAGATAAACGGTCGTGTTCTCGTCATGGATCGAGGGTGCTGCGCGCTTTGTGCTCGCTGCACCCCGTGTAATAGCTAGGAACCTGTAGCGCCAATACCAAGCTGGAGCGTGCCGCTCTTTTTTTGTTAGCTCCTGCTTATGCTTACTTAGATCTTTATGGTCTACTGTAAGGGGGCGTGGCACGATCTCCCATCCATCCTTACTAACAAAGGAGCTGAGCCCCTGTGCGTAGTTTGTAATATGCCACTTAGGCTCTCTGAGCTGTTCGCCCTTGATGCCAACCATCTGCCTACTAGGGATGTACTGTTCAGCTTCTAGCTTTGTTTGTATAGTTGCTAGCCAATTACCCTCCGGCTTGACCTCCAGGGGGGCTTCCGCAAAGGCGCGCTGTGAAGAGAAACTGAGGGTAAAAAGGCAGGGCGAAACCAGCGGAGCCATAGATGCTCCGAGTATTACGATCCAAGCCCTTAAGTTATGCCGCATACATCTCTCTCGCTGCTGTCGGCCCACTATATCATTGTACAGTATCGACAAGAGCTTGCTATAACTTGAGTTCTTTCGTAACTATTTACCCCCCCCCTTAATTCTCGTGCCGCGCGCCCGGATTTAACACCTCACCTTTATCGGTGATGCACAACTTATCCATCTTATACTTAAGAATTCGCCGAGTAATTCCAAGCATCTCGGCAGCCCGTGTCTGAACGAAGTTAGCTCGTTTAAGCGCGCGCAGGATCATCTCGGTCTCAAATAATCGCTCGGCCTCCTCAAAGCCCAGGCTTGGAGCAGCTCCTCCTGTCAGCGTTGGAACTTCAACTGTGCTGTGGTTTTTCAGCCGGATCGGTAGATGCGCAAGCTCTACATGGTCCTGTGGGCACAGTGCCAGCAGGCTCTCAACAACGTTCTCAAGTTCACGCACATTTCCAGGCCATGCATATGACGAGAGTCCCACGCACGCCTCCTCTGAGAACGTCAGGATACGCCCACCGTATGCCCTCGATAATTTTTCAATAAAGTGCGCAGTTAATCCGAGAATGTCATCAACTCGGTCGCGTAGTGGCGGCAACGCGATGTTAATTACATTGATGCGGTAAAAGAGATCCTGGCGAAACGTCTTGGCTTTAATCAACTCCTCAAGATGCTTATTTGTGGCCGTAATAACTCGCACATTTATCTGAATCGGCTTTGCGCGTCCAACGCGGTAGAACTCCTGCTCCTGCAGAAATCGCAATAATTTAACCTGAACCGCTAGGCTCAGCTCACCGATCTCATCAAGAAAAAGGGTTCCGCGATCTGCAAGCTCAAATTGCCCCAAGCGCCTTTCGATTGCATGAGTAAAAGCCCCCTTCTCATGCCCGAAGAGCTCAGACTCTATTAAGCTCTCTGGGATCGCTGCACAGTTTATGGCTACAAACGGTCCGTTACGCCGAGGGCTGCGCTCATGTAGCTGCCGAGCTATTAACTCTTTGCCGGTTCCCGATTCGCCGCTAATAAGAACTGTGCTCTCACGACGCGCAACCTGCTCTACCATGGCAAAGACCGCCGCCATGCTAGACGATCGACCAACCATTGGCCCGAAATCCGCTGCTATATTGAATGCTCGTCGCGAAGGCACTGGCACTGGCTCTTTTTCATCCTCGACTACCTGTGACGGACCATCAAGAATGACCGAGATACTTGTTTTAAGCTCTTCGATATCAAATGGCTTGTTAATGAAATCGTGCGCTCCGTTCTTGATAGCATGCACGATATTCTTAACAGTTGAGCCCCCCGTTAACACTATGATCGGCACATTAGAGGCACGCTCCTTAAGTCGCCGCATGACCTCTACCCCATCCATCTTAGGGATCTTCATATCAAGCAAGATTAAATCTGGAAGCTCCAACTCGCACATCCCCAGCGCCTCCTCTCCATCAACTGCGCTGCTCACATCGAAGTTGGCTCTGAGTATCAGACTTAAGGATTGGCAGATTGATGGTTCATCATCAACGATCAGGATCTTTCGACGCCGCTCTTGCATTTAAACCTTTTCCGCAAAAAAACCTTCCCTGAGGCTTCGCACCCCCAGGCCACAACATGTAGGGATTAGGATGCCTCAACTTACAGAATTGTGAAAAAAACTTATCGAGAGCACTAACTTATTCGATTTCAGTTAGTTATGGCTTACCTCCCAGGGCGCCGCACTACCCCGTTGTCCGGAGTCCGGATGCAATTGCGTTTGTTACGAGCAGCAGCGTTGAGAGATCCTCCTGCCTAGCATCCCTTCTATAGCTCTTAAGAAGCTCAACCTGCGCCTGATGCAGCTCTTTTAGGGGCGGCTCTCGAAGAGCCAAGGTCTTGAACATACGGGGTCTGCGTTCTGCAAATGGACTAGATAGAAGTTCTGCCATAAGCAAGCGACTTCTATTAAACTCGGCGAGGATCCCCTCCAAAAACTGATCACGTCTATGTTGGTCATCACACAACGTGGCGTACATCCGCATAATCTCCTCACTTGCGCTATAGAGCGAGGTCTCAATATTGAGAAAGAGATAGTAGGCGGGCGCCCAACGAGCGCCGGAACTCTTGAGTTCGTCCCACAACGCTGGGTAATCAGCTCTTAAGCGCTGTAGCGCTGTACCCACTCCGAACCATCCAGAGAGGAGAAATCGCGACTGATTCCAGGCGAACACCCACGGGATCGCTCTCAGATCCTCAAGCGAGTTAGCCCCGCTACGCCGCGCTGGCCGTGAGCCAATTTTACTCTGCTCAATAACGTCCACTGGGGTTACTTTACGAAAGAACTCCCCGAAACCGTCCTGCGTCACTAGTTCGCGATATGAGTTGCAACTCCACAGAGCTAGGTGCTCAAGGGTAGCCTCGATGTGTTTCGGCTGAGGTGTGCTGCTTACAAGGGATGCCTGCCTGATTGTACCAGCGAGCAATACCTCCAGATTATATGATGCCGTAAGTAAGTTGGCATATTTCTGCGAGATAGTCTCTCCCTGCTCAGTAACCTTAATCCCATGGCGAACTGCGTTAGGTGGTAGAGCTCCAAGAAATCTGTCTGTTGGCCCAGCTCCTCGGCTGATCGTGCCACCTCGGCCGTGAAAGAATCTAAGTGCTATACCGTACTGCTCTCCAACTAAGATTAGTCCCTGCTGCGCCTTATAAAGACCCCAAAAGCTCGCAATAATCCCGCCATCTTTATTGCTGTCGCTATAGCCGATCATACAATCCTGCGGGGTGTTAAGGGTCTCTATTGAACGACATGCATTCGAGGTGCCTAAATATTCCCTCAGGATTGCATCACTGTTTTTAAGATCATCTATCGTCTCAAAAAGCGGCACTACCGGTAACGGCATCGTGACTAAACCATCCTCAAATTTCGCAAGCCCACCCTCGCGAGCGAGCAAGAATACAGAAAAAAGATCTTCCGCCGAACGTGTCATGCTTACGATTATAGAGCCGAATCCCTCAAAGCCACACCGTGCGCCGTGCTCCTGTACAACTTTACAAAGAGCTCTAACTTGATCGGCCTCTGCCCCAGCAAATGCCCACGCATCGATAAAGGTCTTAGGCTCACGCAGCTCCGTTCGAATGAGATCTGCGCGCGACACTGGCGAGCGTGTCTCCCAAGCTCCTCCATGACGTGCACTGGCCTGCACGAACTGGCCGAGCGCTTTTTCAAAAACAGCGCTGTTCTGGCGGATATCGAGCTTAGCGAGATGGAACCCAAAGGTATGCGCGATCTGAATTACTGGATAGACATCTTCAAATGAGAGGCGCTTAGCTCCGATCTCGTGCAGTCCCTCTGCCAGCAACTCCAGATCGCGTACCAGCTCCGATGCGACGGGATAATCAGACGCACTACATTCATCTGCACGCTTCGGTATTCGTAGCGATACGAGATTAAGAAATTGCCGCCACGGTTCTCCAGTATTCCTATTAAGGGCGTTACTGGATTCAGCGCCGCAGATAACTTTCAACTCCTCCATACGGCACAGCAACTTGCTAGGAAGGGGATATTCAGCGCTCAGGCTTAGTAATCCGGCGAGTCTAGAGAGCTCTCTATGCTGCAAATCTAGCGCAGTTTGACGTAGGGTTATCAGGGTCTCGCGAGTAACCTCGGCTGTAACAAATGGATGCCCATCCCGATCTCCCCCTACCCAGTTACCAAACGAGAGTCCAGGAAATACCGGCCCCGGCGCTAGCTTTTCGGCTGGGAGCCCCTCCCTACTCCAGGCACGCATGAATCTTCTTACCATCAACACCAATACTTCGGGAAATACCGTACCGAGGTAATGCACGACATTTCGTAGTTCAGAGAGGATCTCAGGCCGGGTTATATAAACCTCCCCGGTACGATAGAGCCGCTCCATATGGGCCTTGATCTCATCACGGATAGCTGTTCGCTCAGAAGAGGAATACATCTGATTCTCAAGTCGCACCTGGAGTAGATAGAGCTGTCGATAGTGCGCAAGAACGGTCGCACGCTTGGCCTCGGTCGGATGCGCAGTTAGCGCTGGCTCAACGCGAGCACCCCTGATGCGCTCCAATATCTGATCGGCTGAAAGGCTCACCTTTAGGGTCGGAAGCACCTCGCGCCACCTGCCCTTTTCTATCCTCGAGGTGCTTCCATCCACCTCCCGTCGTCTGCTTTGATTTGCTGTATTTTCCTCAACCATGTTGAGGATCTGAAATGCTAGTGAGTATACATGCACAGCTTGGCTGGAGAGTGTTCCAGCATGCTTCCTCTCGGATGACCAGGGCACCAGTCGGGCGAGATCCTCTTCACCGAGCTCGCGTAAGGTCTCTACGAGACAATCGACCATAAAAGAGAGGTCGCTATCCCACTTTTTAAATTCGATCTGATATTCAGGCATAGCCTCACTATTAATTCGCTACTCTACGCCGCTAACTCCAATCCAACACGCTCATACCAGTACTGATAAATATCTGCTAAGGATTGCTCAAATGGGATAATGGGCTGCCACCCTACTACAGATTTAGCACGCTCGTAGCTTGTATAGAGTTCAGGGACCTCGGGACCTCGCATACGAGCGGGGTCCTGCTGCACCTCAACCTTAAGTTCAGATACCGCTATAAGACCATCAAGCAGCGCTTGAATCGAGCGTGACTCACCTGCACCGAGATTAAATACCCCACCTTTGCTGTGCGCGAGCAATCTATAGGCCCGTACGATATCGCGCACATCTGAGAAGTCACGCCGCGCTTCAAGGTTTCCAACCTGCAACACGGCTGGGGCCCTGCCGTGGGCGATACGCGCTAGCTGATAGGCGAAGTTGCTGGCAACGAAACGTGAATCCTGACCAGGCCCGATATGATTAAAAGGTCTAGCGATCGTGCAACGAAGCGCACCCTGCCGTGCATAGCGCTCAACAACGAGCTCCGCCATACGTTTGCTTAAGCTATAATTATTTGCAGGACGAAGCGGCGTATCCTCCTTAATCGGCAATTCCGCTGGCTTTATCTGCCCATACACCTCAGCAGAGCTAACAAACAGAACCGAGATCTCCTTTGAAAGTAGGTGCGCTTGCCTTAATACGTTCGCCGTACCTGCCACGTTAACGCGCAACGTACGCTCGAAATCGCTTTCCGCTTCGGGAACGAAGGATATCCCAGCAAGGTGATAAATAACCTGTGGCTTGCTGCGCTGAATAAGCTCGCCAGTTGAAAGAGCGTCAGTTATATCAACTTTAAAGGTGGTATCTGGCAGCAACTCAACAGATTCGCTGAGCGTTCCTGCATACACCTCGTCCCCCTGCTCCAGGAGATGTTTTACGAGGTAATTGCCGACAAATCCGGCTGCTCCTATCACTAGTGCGCGCATCGTTTACTTGAAAATGCAGCGACTATCGCTCGTGTGATAAACGCTCGATATCAGCGTCTACCATCATGCGAATCATCTGCTGAAAGCTGACAGTTGGGGTCCAGCCAAGCTGCTTCTTAGCCTTTGATGGATCTCCAATCAAAAGATCTACCTCAGCCGGGCGAATAAAGGCCTTATCAAGCTTAACTGAGCTCTGCCACTCTAGTCCTGCCTGCTCAAAGGCTACCTCAACCAGCTCCTGTACGGAGTGTGCCTCACCGGTTGCGATAACGTAATCATCTGGAGAGTCCTGTTGCAACATAAGCCACATAGCCTGCACATAATCGCCCGCAAAGCCCCAATCTCTACGAGCATCGAGATTGCCCAGTCTGAGCTCCTTTGCCAGCCCCAACTTAATGCGCGCAACACCATCAGTTACCTTGCGAGTTACGAACTCAAGTCCACGTCGTGGTGACTCGTGATTAAAAAGAATACCGGACACCGCGAAGAGATCGTAGCTCTCACGATAATTGACGGTGATATAGTGTCCGTACGCCTTTGCAACACCGTATGGCGAGCGTGGATAGAACGGGGTGAGCTCAGTCTGTGGGGTCTCCCTAACCTTGCCGTACATCTCAGAGCTAGAGGCCTGGTAGAACTTGATCTTAGGATCAACCAATCTGATCGACTCAAGCATGCGAGTTACGCCGATCGCTGTAAATTCCGCGGTAAGAACCGGCTGTGCCCAGCTAGTTGGAACGAAGCTCTGTGCTGCCAAATTGTAGACCTCTGTTGGCTGCGAGATCTTAAGCGCTGAGATTAGTGAGTATTGATCCAACAGGTCGCCCTGGATTAAGTGTACTCTATCTATAATATGCGAAATACGCTCATGCTTTTCCATCGAGGATCGGCGCACCATGCCGTAAACTTTGTATCCTTTCTCCAATAAGAATTCAGCCAAGTATGATCCATCTTGGCCAGTAATTCCGGTGATAAGCGCTACTTTATTCGTCATAATACCTCACGTTAAATCAAAGCGTCCACGTCGCTTTAGTTCCTCAACAATTTTGCGAACATCCTGGACATGTTCATGGGATACGACAAGGATGGCATCTCCAGAGTCGATTACGATAACGTCCTTTAGTCCAACAACGGCCACAAGCCGACCGTCCGACTTTATAACACAACCGTTACTATCGATCACGACCGCTTCACCTTTTATCAGGTTACCGTCACAATCGCGCTCGAAGCTCTCTGCCCACTGGTCCCAGGAGCCAACATCGCTCCATCCAAAACCGTCAGCATCAATTACTAAGCAATTTTTAGCATGCTCTAACACCCCGAAATCTATCGATATTGTCTCAAATTCTTTGAAAATTGTCGCTATTTTGGCTACTGACTTGAGCGGTCCATCTCTCTCCAATATCCCTTTTATCTGCAACAATCCTTCAGACATCTGTGGTAGATGGGTTTGAAAAGCCTCTAGAATCGCGCTGGCACGCCACACGAACATACCGGAGTTCCAGCAGTAGCCCCCCGCCTCAACGTACTTCTGAGCACGCTCAAAACTTGGTTTTTCAAAGAATCGCTCAACCATGAAGGTGCGTCCGCTAATACCCTTGCCCTTCTTAATATAGCCGTATCCAGTATGCGGATGTGTCGGCGGAATTCCTATGGTAACAAGAACATCATTTTCACGTGCCTGGTTAATGCCCTCTTGAAGCGCCTTGCGCAATCGCTCATCGTCCTTAATGGCGTGATCTGCTGGCAGGACGAGCAAAACCGGATCGCTGTTGGGTTTCTCTACAAGGGCGTGCACCGCAGCAAGCCCAATACAAGCCGCTGTATTCTTTGCCATCGGCTCACAGATAACCTTTACACCGGGGAGCTGCTCATGAATCACAGGCTCAAGTAGCGCATTAGCTACTATACGAACGTTACTCTCACCAACAAGGGGGGTTACACGTCGTACAGTTGCCTGAATAAGGCTCTCCCCCGTATCTCCGATAGATAGAAACTGTTTAGGAAAGGCGCTGCGACTAAGTGGCCAGAAGCGGCTTCCCTGCCCCCCAGCCAGTACCATTGCTAATGTTTCAGAGCGATCTGCTGCCACCATACCCTCCGATTATACAACCCCGATCTCTTGCAAATACCGACTGAGCCCCTCGCGCCACGAGATCGGAGATCTTCCTAATAACGAAGAAACTAGGGTGGTATCGAACGCTGAGTAGGTAGGCCTAGGCGCGGGCCTATTAAGCTCCTGTGCGGTTATCTTTTCAAGCTTTGCAAGTGGCTTGCCCTCGAAGTATGTGCGGGAAACCAGTTGGATTTCCGTGGCGAATTCAAACCAGGAAACAGCACCATCACAGGATGCATGCACAACTCCTCCAACCGGCATACGAGCTAAGTCAAGGATCACCTCCGCTAGCCAACCGGCCCACGTTGGAGAGACCCATTGATCGTCCACTATCCTCAGGTGATTCCGTTCAGGAAAGAACTTCAACATGCTTTGCGCAAAGTTGATGCCCTTTTGTCCAAACAACGCCTGGGTCCTAAGGATCAGTCCCCGTTCACCCAATGCACTTGCGACCCGTTGCTCCCCCTCCAATTTTGAGCGCCCATATATACTCAATGGATTTACAGCATCGCTCTCTTTCAGCGCACGCCCCAGGGCACCATCAAAGACATAATCAGTGGAGATATGAATCATCCGGCAATCGATCTTTGCGCATGCCTCGGCTATGTGACCGGCACCATCACGATTAATCAGAAACGCTTTCTCCTGCTCGTGCTCAGCCTTATCGACCGCTGTGTACGCTGCGCAATTAATCACCACCGAAGGTTTGAGAGAGGAGAGCAGCCTTTGAACCTGTTCGCGATCGGTAATATCGAGTTCAGCCGTGACTGGAGAGACAAGTTCGAACTCAAGATCGCGTGCGCGCTTCTTAAGCTCAAATCCAAGTTGACCACTTCCACCAAAAAGCAGAATCTTCACACGCCTCTCCTTGACTGCAGCAAACCATATGTATAACAGATGGCAGATGTCCGAAGCGTTACTGAGTAACGCCACCACCCTGTGAAATACCCCCTAACCCACCAAAAGTAAAGGAGAATAGGATCTGTTTATTATCCGGGTTTACCCTTTGGGTTATCCCCATATCGAAGGCCCAACACTTACATGAGTTCATGAAACGGATCAGCCCGCGGCTTTCAATCATCTCTTGGTTCTCCGCATCATAGCGCCCATAGAGCCCAGCTCGCAGCTGCTCAACAAGCTTTATCTCTCCGTTAAGTTCAAGCTGATTCGTTGAATCTGCTATATAGGTATAGCGTGCCCGTAATGCATCTTCACGGTCGTCCCTTATTCCTAGGTTTAGAGCGTAGCTAGAGAACGAGCCATCCTGCGCATGATAATTAGTCTGAAATCCCGTGGATAGGTAGTACGAGGGCGAGAGAACCACCGCTGCATTAATATCGGAGAATGGATCTAGGGTTGGATCATCCTTCTGTTGGGCGATCATATTGTCATAGGTCTGCCGCACAGAGAACATTGCTAGCTCCCGTATCTCGCCCTCTCTGGTATCAATCATCGAAGCGGGAGAGATAATCATTCCACGACCGAACTCAAGTAAGGAGTCAGATAAATCAAACATAGGTAGTGTACTAGCAGACGAAGCAAGCTCCTCTACCTCTCGAAGGCGCTCGTATGGCTCCTGAAAGCGGCCATAGAGGCGCGAAGTAACGCCATACGAAAAGAGGCTACGCTCTCTAAAACGATCTGAAGCATCGTAGAGTGGGTTGTTCTGCTGATCCACCCCGGGGATATATGTGTATCCAACCGTCGGCTCAATCGTATGTTTTAACCGCACTAACTCTGAACCCTGATTACGTGCTCCAAAAGCGGCCAGATTAGAGAACCAATTATCACGATCCAAGCCATAGATTCGCTCCATTGCCGTTCCCATACTGTAGCTCACTATTGGCAACGTTCTGCTCATGCTGCTATCAAGCTCAGTCGAACCATCCGGTAGCGGCGTAGCGTTAGCTGGTAGCGTCGTCTCACTCATATCATACTGAGTTTGATGCAATTGAACGGAGAACTGTCCACGCAGATAGTTTTTTACGTGAAATGGGATCGAAGCTTTCGGGTTAAGATCTAATCTAAGCCCATCATAACCATCCTGTCGGACAAAATCTGTTCCAACGGCGCTAACCTCCGTAACAACCTTTAGGCCAAACTGATTCGCTCCCCACGGTCTAAATGTCTCGCCGGTCGATGCTGCAAGATCAGGTAGCCGCTGAAACTGCAGATCTTGCGGGGTAATCAACATCTGATTGTACTCTGCACGCGCCTCGGTATTCAAAAACGAGAAGGCTCTACCTCGAGCCACTGCGGTCGAGGTAAGGAATTGAGACTGTACTGAGCCGATCATTGGTGCTGGAATTTCTCGCAGAAAAAGATTATCGCTTGTGTATCGGCCATCTACGATTAATTCGAGTGTAGATTCAGATTTCGGGTCAGCGCGCCACCGTTGCTTATAGAAACCTGCGGTTCGGTTTGTATCGATGGTCGGATCGGCTAGACCAGTAATATTCAAACCGCGCAAACTATCTCCGCGCATGGACTCATTCGAGTAGATAAATCCAGCATCCAGCCTGCTTGTAGTAGAGAATCTCTTCTCAAAGATGATTTCAGATCCAACCCGTGAACTCGATGCGAGAAATGGATTCAACATAAAGCCGGTAGAGTCATCTACATCTAGAAAGATCGGCTGTTTGTACAAAAATCCATTCTGGTTGCTGTATCCTACCTGCGGCGCAAGCATTCCCGAGGCCCTCTCGCTCTTGACTGGGAAGGGAAGATACGGCGAATAAAAGATCGGCATACCCTCCAACCACATGGCTGAGTCGTACGAGTGGGCATAGCCCTCCTGCGTTATGGCGCACGAATCGGAACGGATCTCCCAGGGACGGCTACCATCGAGACAGCTGCACGATGTCACGGAGGAGTCTTCTAGCTCAAATTCAAACTCCGATATCTTGCGCGCTTGCTTCGCCCGGATATTAAATCCGCTCTCTTCAATATCAAATTCAAGATCCGAGAACTGCCCGGTCTCGTTTGGAACATTAACATGCGCCGAGGTAGCAGAGAGAACTCCGCTCGATGTCGTCATAAGCACGTTGCCTACGACGTCCCCCTCCTTGGTTCTGAGATTGAACGTTCCCTCATCGGCCTGAACCTGCACCCCCCCCTCTGCTATGGAGATTCCACCCTTGCCTGTTACCTCGTTCTTTTCACGATTAAACTCAATTGAGGGCGCTTGAAAGTCGAGGCCCTGTGCGGGCTTTGCAGCAGGAACGAGGGATTGTTTAAGTGCCTTCTGCTGCGCAGCTCTATACTGCGGAGAATCGCTCCCAAAGATAGCGGATCTGTTCGGCGTCATTGGCTGAGATTGCGCTAGTAGCGGATGAATGAGCAATCCGCACACCGCTGTCAACGTAAGCACTCGCGAGGTTAGCCCACTAAGCGATCGTTCTTTATATATAAGGCCGCTCCGGTGCTTCATCCTTATCTTGTGACCAGTACCGTTATATGAGACATGCCAAAGCACCCTCTATGTCGACGCTTTTCTAGACAATAGGCTTGAATCTAGCGGGGCTTGCACCGCAACGAAAGGGGGCTTCGTAATCTTAGCGGTTATATTCCAAAGCCAAAGTTACGCAATATCACGCCAAGCTCATCTCGCATCGCTGTGCGCGAGACGATCCTGTCTAACATTCCGTGCTCAAGCAGGAATTCAGAGCGCTGGAACCCCTCCGGAAGCTTCTGCTTAAGTGTACCCTCAATTACACGTGGGCCGGCGAATCCGATCAATGCATCTGGCTCGGCGATAATGACATCTCCGAGCATAGCAAGAGAGGCTGCAACGCCCCCAGTGGTAGGATCCGTCAGGATTGAGATGTACGGGATATGATTCTTTCCTAGCTGTGCTAGCGCAGCACTTACCTTTGCCATCTGCATAAGGGAGAAAAGCCCCTCCTGCATGCGCGCGCCACCTGACGCCGATATGATAATTACGGGTCGACGCTCATCACGACCGAGCTCAATCAGCCGCGCTAACTTCTCTCCTACGACAGACCCCATACTGCCGCCCATAAAGGAGGAGTCAAAGGTACCCAACATAACCGGTATATTGAGAATACGAGCACGACCGGTAACCACGGCCTCTATCGATCCGGTCTTTTTTTCCGTGTCCTTAAGCCTATCCTTATACCTCTTCTTGTCCTTGAAATTCAGTGGATCAACTGAGCGTAAATTAGCATCGATCTCAAGAAACGAGTGCCTGTCGACCAATATCGGAATACGTTGGCGCGCTGTTAAGCGAAAATGATGCGAGCATTTTGGACATACTCCGAAGGCCCTGCGCAGGTCCTTAGTGTAAAGGATAGCCTCGCACTTTGGACACTTGGTCCAGATATCATCAGGTAACTGCAGCGGCTCTGATACCTCGCCTGCCTGTTTCGGTGCTTTGCTACGTGTAAACCAACCCATGAGTTATCACATCCATTTTTTGTTACGCCTACGTAACGGTAGCAGATATTGCCAACTCGATGCAACGTTACCAAACTATAGGCATTTACAGGGGGGAGTACCCTTTATAACATCCCATAAATAGCTGGCCTCATCCCGTTAACTTAGGCACAATTCAGATATGACCAATCCATCAGTTCGAGAGATCTCCTCCTTTCTAGATACAGAGCTTAAGCACGCTGACTACACCAAAGACGCCTCACTAAACGGCCTGCAGATTGAAAGCGGCGCCAGCTCGGTACAAAAAATAGGCTTTGCGGTCGATGCGGGGCTCTCTGTCGCACAAAGCGCCATCGAACAGCGCTGCCAGCTCCTTGTGGTTCATCACGGGGTGCTGTGGGGAGAGAATGCTCCGATCACTGGCCCATGGGCTCGCAAGCTTGAGCTATTTCTCAGCCGTGGGCTCTCGCTCTACGCTAGCCACCTGCCGCTAGATGGACATCTAGTTCATGGGAACGCTGCCCAGATCGCCCTGCTCCTCAGCCTCTCAGATGTCTCACAGTGCTTCGAATACGGAGGAGCCCCTATCGGTGTACGTGGCTCGCTATCATCTCCACAAAGTATAGAGCAGATTGCAGCAACTCTCTCCTCTACCGAAGGTGCTCTGCAGCCACCGCTACTCCTCCCCTTCGGACAACGAGAGATCCGGAGTATCGGAATCGCAACAGGTGCAGGGACGGGCGTGATTCCGGACTGCGCAGCACTCGGTATAGATCTCCTTATTACGGGAGAGCCGAAGCAAGCCGCGTATCACATGGCTAAGGAATATGAGTGCTCGGTCCTCTGTATCGGCCACTATGCAAGCGAGACCTTCGGTATTCGGGCCCTAGAGCGTGTACTTGCACAGAGATTTAATGTACAAACTGTGTGGATAAGTGAACCAACAGGAATCTAGGGTATGCGGCAGTTAGGCGATCTGAATTGTAAAGGAAAAAGAGTTCTCATTAGAGCGGATCTGAACGTACCGCTTAACGAAAAATTAGAGATAACGGACGACAACCGTATCAAGCAATTCCTTCCGACGCTACAAGCCGTTCTCTCTCAAGGTGGTCGAGCTATAATAATGTCCCACCTTGGCGAGCCTACAGGCGTTGATGCGGCGTTATCGCTCAAGCCAGTTGCCGCACGCCTTGCAGAGCTGCTCTCTACTGATATCATATCTGCACCGGACTGCATCGGTCCTGACGTAACTAAGCTTGTTGCCGAGCTCAAGGATGGGCAGGTGCTGCTGCTAGAGAACCTTCGTTTTCAGGCGGGTGAGAAAAAAAATGATCCTGGATTTGCCGCTCAACTTGCCAAGCTAGGTGATGTTTTTATTAGTGATGCTTTCGCAACTGCCCACAGATCACATGCTTCAATAGTTGGTGTTCCGAAGCTCTTTAAAGAAAAGTCTGCCGGGCTCCTAATGCAAAAGGAGATCGACTACTACAAGCAGGCGCTTGAGAAACCAAGGAAGCCTTTGTGCGTTGTAATCGGAGGCTCTAAGGTTTCAAGCAAACTTACCGCTCTCGTTAACCTAGCTTCAAAAGCCGATACACTTATTATCGGTGGCGCCATGGCTAACACCTTTCTAGCGGCGCAGGGTCTGCAGGTAGGAAGATCTCTCTTTGAGTCGGATCTCGCTGGCAAGGCGCTTGAACTACTTGGCACCCTCGCTCGTCGCGGCTGCAGAGTGTACCTTCCAGTCGACGTAATCGTTGCTCCATCCCTTAACAGCAAGGGGTTTGGTCGCGCAGTTCCGGTACAGGAGATTCCAGCGGATACGATGGCGCTCGATATCGGCCCGGCGACCAGTCTACTTTACCGTGAGGCGTTACACTCAGCCGAGACGATCGTATGGAACGGTCCTATGGGCGCCTACGAGAACGAGGACTTTGCAAAGGGCACGCACGATATGTGCGAATCGATCGCCAACTCACACGGCATGACCGTCGTTGGCGGCGGCGATACAGATGCCGCAATTCATCATATGCAGCTTGCGCATAAATTCAGCTTTATCTCGACTGCAGGGGGAGCCTTCCTAGCGCTGCTAGAAGGTAATTCATTACCAGGCATAAAGGCGCTAGAATAAAGCAGCGTTGGAGTTAGTCTAACTTTTCAGCCCTACCGCATTTCAACAAGTTGCGCTCATTCTAGCGTGCCAACTTCTCTATAATAGGCGCTTCTTAAATATTTCCCTTATTGCTGTCATAATCGTGCTATATCAATTTGCATTCTAGTGCCGAGGGGCTGGCCATGCGCTCTACCTTTC
The DNA here is from genome assembly GCA_026390555.1 of Pseudomonadota bacterium. NCBI lineage: Bacteria > Pseudomonadati > Pseudomonadota > Pseudomonadota bacterium. The sequence continues at coordinate 898 of JAPLFS010000027.1, read as the reverse complement.
GGCTCCGTCGTTTAACCTTATTTAGGCGCGGATCTGATGTATGTCTAAAGGAAAGCAGGTATCCACCTTTAGTAGCGCCGTAGCTGCGGAGTCATTACGCCTGGATTCTCTACAATCTAATAACGATTCCTGCGACAGCACTGCGAATATATTTGAGCGCACACAGCACAAAGAGGTCCTCTCGCAACAACACACCCAGAAACGTCGGCGATTATCATCTCAAGACTTTCGAAGCCTGGTCGCCATCAGCTCTGCCGATATGGTCTGCTTTGAATTTGCTAGACCTATACCGTGCAGCTTAAATCCACAGGACTTAGTAGAACGGATCTATACCACTCCATCTAGCTGCCTTGAAGCGAGCCTTGCCTTTGCACTCGCACGTGGTTTTGAAACGGTTGATGATGTTATCGATCTTCCTCTCGTTCAATTACTGCCCCTTGCCCACGGGTACGAAGAGCTGTTTAGGCGTTGGCACGGGCTCTCTCTCTCTGGACAGGGGTTTGAGGTCTCGCTAAAAACCGCGGATGGCCAAGACCTAATTGTGCAGGCCGTTATGTACGGCAAGATCGCAGATGATCATCTGACAAGGGTCTGGCTTATTCTTCGAGACGTTACTGCTCAAACTCGCACCTTACAGGCGCTCTCACAGTATGCAAAGGTGGCGCTAGTTGGGCAGTTCTCTGCCGGAATGTCGCACGATCTTAATAACCACTTAACCGCTATACGGTGTCAACTTGAGATCGCAACCTCCTTGACTCCTCCGGACTCTCCGGCCCTTGAATCACTCTCTGCCGCACTACAGGCCGTCGATGGGTGTCATCATATGGGACAACAGCTCATGATGGTTGGACGTGGAGGCAATTTCAAGCCGGGTCCGATTAAAATCCTACAGGTTATT
>JAPLFS010000026.1 GCA_026390555.1 Pseudomonadota bacterium | reverse complement strand
TTCCGAACGTGCTTAACAAGATACGCCCTCATCCAGATTCAGTTGTTGTTAGTCTGGCCAAGGGGCTTATCGTGCCAAATTGGAATCCTTTGGAGTCTGAGCGATCACTACGTGATGGGCCTCCAGAGGGATCTAATGCGTGCACCCCACTTGAGTACATAGAGAAGCATCCAAACTGGAAGCATGTTGCAAGAAACTTGGTGTTCGTGGCGGGTCCTGGCTTTGCAAAGGATGTAAAACAGGGTGGATATGTAGGACTGACCCTCAGTGCCGTGAGTCAGGGTAGTGAGAGACCTACAGAGGCTCTTGCAAAAGCGTTCTGGGTCTTTAGTGGAATGAATGGGGATAGAAACATTGAGATCTACAACAACTCAACTGCGCTAGAGGTTGCATCTTCGATGAAGAACATAGCTGCATTCGCAGCGGGGATTATCCTCGGAATCATGAAAAATAATGGGGGCCTTGAGGAAGATGGAGCTGGCGGCTACAGAATCGTCAAACGGGTGAGCATCTCGCATGGGCCTCAACGGATAGAGCTTGACGATCAGACCCTTCATCGCCTCTCTCACTTTGCGAGTCGTGAGACGATCAATGTGGTCAAGTCTGAGGGTGGTGGAAAGGGCTCACAGCTTACTATGGCCGGGGGGTTCGACATGAACCTTACAGTAAACAGCCTGACAAGTAGAAATGTACAGGCTGGAATGCGCCTTGCATGTGGCGAAAACATCTATGAGATCATGACGAAGCTGGATAAAAATGGGCACAGTTTAACGGCGGAGGGCGTGATAGCTACGCACGCAATGGCACGCCGAATTCAAAACAACGACTCCGAGGCCTCTGCACCACTGGTATTTGCTATTAGAAATATCTTGATGAATAGGAGTACCCCTGAAGAGAGCATTGCTAATTATTTTACACAAACGAAGATTTGGACGGAGAGCGATGCTCTCTCAATATTGGATGGCCTCTCAAAGCCGCATGCGCTTCGAACCCATGCTCCGCTAGCCTCTCTTAACTAGGCGCATTCATTCAGGGCCTTTGATAATGCCGGTCTTTTATATTGGCTCTTTAGATCCCATATCTTGTTGGGGCAAAGTAGCGGCTGGATAGTGGTAGAATGGCGCGTTACGGGGCTATCCTATCTTTCTAGTGACTCATCTGGAGATGACTCGTCCCATTTTGAGAACAGATCAAGCTGCTTATTAAAAGCACCTATCAAATCTGTACTTACACCTTTCTCTTCGAAGAGACGTGCTAATGTCTGAGAGTGTACCATGTTTTCTGCATGCGTGCCTTGAGACCAGCGCTGTATGGGCTGTCCGAGATACTTCCACTTATTGCCTGCTGCAAGGGTTGAGATCTTGGAGGCACAGCACACCGCCGCCATCTCGGAATCGCCTCGGTGCAGCGCATTAAACACCTCGCTTTTTCTAACCAACCAATTCTCATCGCCGTGCCCCTTGCCAGGCTCCGTATTTGCCTCTATTAACGCCACAATCCGATTAACTTCATGCGGCGTAAAATAACCAACAAGCTTAGTATTGAATTCTCTGAGTATCTCATCCTTGGGCATCTTGATGTAGTTTTCAAAGGCATCGTGAAGAAATCCGGCAGCCACAGTTTGCGTGGAGTACTGTGCTGCAAGCAGCAGTAATCCTACCTCACTCGCGTGTTGCATCAAGGGCAGGGTCTCATTTGGCCCCCACCTACGATCGATCCCCTAGTATAAAGAGGCGGCCATACGAAAAGCTGCATAGCTCTGATGCGCCACTGGATCGCTCTCCTGCGATACGCTCTCCTTGCAATAACGCACGAAGCTTTCTGATTCGAGCGACTTAATAGTAGCAGGGCCGAACTTCGCCTCTATCTTATCTATAATAAGCAGTAAGCTCTCTGAGGAATCCGTTGCCCTTGACTTAGATTTAATGAAATTAAAGGGGTCCGAGAGTAACCCTGCCATTACATGTTCGATCGGAGCCTTCGCAACGATAAGTTGGATCCCACGCTCTATACTGGCCACGAATACCTCGTACCACTGTGTGCCCTTCTCGCTCCAGAGCGACTCCCCCCTCACCATCAGCTTGGTAGCGAACTTAAGGCAGTTCTTAAGGTCGCTTAGCTCTGTTGCTGAGTAGGCTGTTACTGTCCCGTCTGTTTGGACAGCGTGCTGATCGAATATACCTATCCTCGGCCCAAGCTTAGGAAAGGAGTGGGCTTGCAGATCAGTCGTACTATGATCGGTACTATGGTTTTCGTTCGGATGCATCATACTACTAAGGGATAATGCATAATGGGAGCTTAATCAACCTAACCTTATAGGTGGCCAACACCCTTACCTAAGCAATAACCTACAGTAATTGACTTAAAAGATGTGTATGCTGCAGTCCTTACGGATAGTTAGTGGAACGGCCCTCGGGCTGTTAGTTTTTGATTAGGAGGGGGTCATGCAGGGAGAATCTTTACTTCCAGAGAGCGCAGAAACAGAGATCGGCAAGCGTATCATCAACGTTGTTGCGGGTAAGCGTAGACTCTTTATCGTCAACGGAGGACAGAGTGGAGTTGATAGAGCGGCGCTCGATTCCGCCCTAAAACTTATGCTGCCCTGTCGTGGTTGGTGTCCCGATCAGCGCTGGGCAGAGGATGGGGCTATAGCCTCACACTATCCACTCACCCCGTGTGGTAGCCCAACTCCGGCGGTACGCACGGAGCTTAACGCCTACGACTCAGATGCTACGCTCGTGCTAACGCACGGCGCTCCAACCGATGGAACCAACCTCACCTCTGATAGAGCGCTGGCGCACGGTCGTCCCGTACTAATTCTAGATCTCGACGAGCAGCCCAACGTAGTACAATTTTGGGAGTGGATCAGAACACATGACGTGCGCATACTTAATGTGGGGGGCCCACGTGAAAGCTTTGCGCCTGGTGTTGTATACGCCCGCTCTCGCAAGATCCTTGACCTGTTACTTGATCCAACCCGTTAATACTCCGACAACCGCACCACCACAGATCTCTGCTCCGCTTCATGCCAAACACAAAAATACGAACTATGGCTTAAAATCTGCGCTTCTACAGCTTGCAATGAAAAGAGATCAGTCGCTGGATTATTAGTCCACGACTCCTCACTCGGCATGACCAGCCGAAGCTCTTCGACCTTCCAGTCAAAGTGTTGCCGCGTTAAAGCCTTAAGCAGATCCTCCCGTCTAAACTGCTTTAGAGGGGGCGGTGCAGCAGTAATTAAATCACCCCCAACGCGTTTCTCAAAAAAGAACAAGCAGTCTTTCTCCATGGGCGCCAGACGTCCTAACCCTGCACCTCCGCGAGCCACAAAATAGGGCTCCTCGTAGGTTACCACCTCTTTCTTAGCTGCACGGTAGATTGCAGGAATTCTAAGAATTTCAATTGTATTTAAGGAAAAAGGCATCACAAAATTTGCAGAACCAGTAATAAGTGTATCAGGATCAAGTAGTGCAAAACGTTCATGATGAACTGTGTAGGTAGAGTCGCGTCCGGTGTACGCACCGATTAAGTTCGGGAACTCACGTTGAAGTGGAAAGATCTTAGTAAAAGTTGGGGTCCACGAAAGCCTGTCAGCAGGATCTATTGAATGCCATAAAGGTTTTGTTTGAGATGAATTTTTTTGAGTTACGTAAAAAGTTCCACTTAATCCGAGATCTAACTGCCCTGCTTTAGCTTTACGTCTTAGTTGATCAAAGAAGCACAAGTTACGGCCGTATCTGAAGCAAGAATTAGTGATTGGCGACATATAGAGAGATAGCTTATTCGATGTTCGGTCAAGCAGATCAAGTAGTATGCCGTAGGCATTTGAAACCTCGCCCTCTTCTGTTCTAATGGCCGTATACGGTCGTTGAGCTGACGCAACATAGCTCTTAGCGCGCTCAGAGTTATATAGCAGTACAAAGTTGTGCCGCCGATCTACTCGTAGAGGGTAAGAAACTGCTGTGCGCAGAGTTACGAAAATGGCATCAAACATCTGCGCCACTTCATTACTTCTATAGGTTACTGTAAGCCCCCTACTTCGATATTTTGTATCGCTCACAAGGTTCAAGTTGGAGCTGATAGCAAGCGAATCACCAATAACAGCAAACTTAGTGTGCATCTGTAGGATCCCTTTATAAGGACCAAGATGACGACTACCCTTATTCCAGAACCAAGGAGCAAACCTAAATTTATAGGGCTCTGGATAATTACCTGGATAGAATGCCCTCTCACCGGCATTAACAATTGCGTCGATATCGCTACCAGCATCGTGCAGATCGTCAAGCACTTGCAGAATATCTATCTCCTTAATCGCACTTACAGCTAATCTTATTCTTGGGCACTTTATGCCAGCGCGGCAGTCTTTGAGAGTTTTGTTAAGCTCTCTCATAAGTACATCATTAAAATTCTCATTTGGCCCAAAAGAGAGTGAAACCTGCTTCGGGGTAAGATCTGTACTCATCTGATCAACCCGCTTCGACTGACTCGAAGTAAGAAACGGATAAGCTGGTTTAATCTGCGTCTCACTGACTTCTACGACCCTACCTCCTGACAATCGAAGCAACATTCCTGCAGGTCTTGGTTCTTCAAGAATATAATCATTTCGGAGAATCACATCTACAAACTGTACAGTGATAGATTCTGGAGAATCTCCATCCAGTATAGATAAGTCTTTCGACTCGCAACGCAGATTTTTGTGATCATAGGCAAATCGGATTAAATTTCGGGGTGAGACGATCACAGACTGAAACTTCTGCCGAGGTAGTCTTGAATACTTTTCTACCGTCGCTGCGTACAAAAACTCACATCCACCTTGCACATGAGAGAACGGAACTGAGATCTTAATACTCCTTACATTCCGACCGTTTTCAGCAGGAATCTGTGATGGCTGAGGTAAGCTGATATCAACACGGTACTTCGGAAGTATCCAACTTGACTCAGAAGATTTACTTTGAAACAGACGGAAGATCGTGTTGCGCTCAACTTCAAAGAGAAGCAGCGTAACTAAAAATATCCCTAGAAGCGCTGTTAAAGATCTAAGGAGAGACCAACGCTTCCGCCGAAAGTCCGGCCTGAACAAGGTTGTAATATAGTGTGGCATAAGCAAACTCTGGAAGGTAAATGCGATCTGCAGCCCCAACGATCACTATCAGGTGGGGAGCAAGTCCTCTATTAAAATGGAGAAGTCCCCGCAAACGGCGAGGCATTGCTTTGTTTAAAGTCAGGCTGCCATTCGAAACTAGGAGATCAAGATACTCAACGATCTCTTCATATCGAGCTAGATCTTTAGCATGTAGCGCTGCTTTAACTGGTAAAATCAAAAGATCAAACCCTGATAACTGAACTCGCTGATTTAATCCTCCAGCTAAAGTGAGGCTCTCAACTCTCTCAGTCAATAACTTAGCCCGAGCATCTCCGACTGCGTTTGGACGGATAGGCCGCACCACCGACAACAGAATGTGTTCAAGAGTCTTGTTGGATGATTCTACGTAAGGAGAGATATGGTCTGGCACCATCCACCCTGGTTTAATTCCACTAGCCAATAGCGTAGCTCGGTCTAGCCTGACAGTATTGTTAGCCGGAATAACCCGTGCAATCCGATCAATCGCAACGGATTCATCAAACCTAGACCTGTATAGAGAGACCGTCTGGTCTGCTGTACAATCAAGCGTATTGATCCCGATCTTTTTCCAATTGAAATTAGCGCCGGTCAGACAGTAGATAGTCGCTACAATCGCTAGGCAGATCAGAATTCCCAACTCAAGAAGCATCACAGAGATTGGCCGCCAAGCCGTTACCCCGTCTCCAAGACGGAAGTAGGTAACTCCATAAGAGCTAAAAAGTGCGGCACTCAAAAGTAAGCACCCTGCTGTAGAACAGGGTCGAAAGCTACTTCCTGCCCTAATAAAATGACTCTCCATCAAGGTAAACACCCCAGACACTGCTGCCCGTACTAACAGCAACACACCGAATACAACAAAGAGCCATACTGATAGATCGATATACTCATTGTGCGGAGAGCTCCACGATGCCAGTTGATAACGAGCTAATAATGCAGGCAAGAGCAACGCACTACATGCAGCACTAACTACAACAACAACCACTGCGCGTCTTATGACTAACGACCTTTGACTGGCATCTCCGTAAACTAACATTCGCTGAAACACCCTACTAATCAGCCGTGATCCTCGTAACGCAAATGCAGAGGCGATATGCATCAAGCGGTGCGATACCAGTAGTGTTATTGCAAGGGAGGGATCTAAGAGTGCAAACGGCAGGTACAGGACCTTTCCAGCTAGTTCGAAAAAAGCCGGTCCACAACCACGAACAAACAGCGCCCGAACAACCCCTCGAATAACAGGCCGGGAAACTTGAGCATTAACAGCGGTAATCCCTTCTATACTTCTTCGAGGAAAAAGCAGCATCAAAGCAAAGAGAAGGAATCCAAATTTACAGAAAAGGTAAAGAATGGGTAAATTACAAACAATGGTTACAACGCCAACTAAACCCTCGCCGACTAAACACCAGAGCAGTCTTCGACCTTGAATTACTAGTCTCCTACTCTTAGCAGAATAGAGCCCCAGAAGGATTGCCACTTCAAATGGCAGACCAACAATCCACCCCATTAACATAGCGCGGTAAATCGGCGGGCTTGTAAAGTGTATTCCAGAAAACAAGACAATACAGAGCGCCATTACAAATGACGCCACTACTGACCATAAAACTACTGAAACGAGAACACTACTAATAAGCGCCGACTCTGATAGCCACGGGGCGCGCTTGTTACTGATTGCCTCAAGACAGCTCTCGCGCATACCAAGTGCAATCGCTAGCGCTGCGGTATGTAAGACACTTAAAACTGAAAGTACACCTAAAGACGAGGGGGGTAGAAAGAAGTAATGAGCCTTCATCAGTGCCAACGCCTCTGCAAGCTGCATTAACGAAAAAAATGCCCCGCGAATTAAAAATCGACTCGATGAAAACAACGAAACCCGGATAAGCGCCAGCGATAGCGGTGGGATCTCTGCAAGAAAACTCCGAGCAGCATCTTTCTGTTTGACGCCAGACAGAACCTTTTGCAAGGCAATGTGGTACGGGGCACTTCTAGAGTCGTCCGGTGTTTCTGAGGTGTACAAGCGATTCTAAGCCAAAAGAACGAAGACGTTTAGGAGGATAAGCACGAAAATATCCCTTCTTAAAATTTTTGGATACCCCAAGTGATAGCACTAGTTCTAAGAACCGCCTATCTAGCTGTTTTAACTGCTCCAATTGCTCTATCTCTTTAAGGTAGCTACAGACAGGTTCACACCCAAGAGCAAGCGCGCCATTCACAAGCCTCTGCAACTCAACGCACAGAAATTTTATGCGCTCGTTCAAGCCCTGCAGATGCTCGGTTCCTGCGAGGAGTCCGCGTAACCGAGTAGAAAAGAAATGGAACACCACGCGAGCCTTCTCTCGAGGCAGAAGTACACCCCCTTTCCAATCCAAACTCTTTCCGAGATAAAGCACGTTTGTAGCGCGCACATTCTGATCTGTTTTAAAAAGCAGGCCACCTACTAAATGCGGTGGAAGTAGTGAGAGTTTGAGTGTCTTTTTACTATTTAATGTTAGCCCCCGATCATTTGCAAACACACACACATCATTACTTATTTCGCGAACTACATTAGGTGAATCATGTGCAAAAACAATATCATCACCAAAGCGGGCGTAAAATCCCAACTCAATTGCAGTAAGCCGCTTATCAAGGCCGTCTAGGTAGACGTTTTCAGCCACAAGCTGAAGATGTGATCCCATTGGTAGCCCCTTTATTAGTGAAGCTGCGCGCGACTGTTCAATAAATGGGAACCTCGCCATTAATTGAAACAACAACCGCAAACACTCAGACGGCTGCGTAATCTGCTCAAAATCAGACTGACAGTGGTGATGCACGAGGTTCTCACCGAAGGCATCGATATCAGTTCGAAAAACTGAGCAACCTTTCTTTGATGCTATAAAATTAGCAAGCTGTTTAATTGCGTGGTGCTGCCCCATCCCTTTACGAAAACTAAACAGTTGAGGGCTAAAACTTTGTTCAGCATGTACTGCGTAGATCCGTGCCAAGTGACTAATTACCCAACGATCAAGCCAAGCAAGCTTCATGAACGGCCGAAGCTTATCTGCCATCATCACTGTCATGGTAGCTGGTACGGGGGAGTAATTTCCGTTCTTGATGGCGTTGACTGCAAAATTAATCAGCTGATCGCTGCAGCGCAAAAACTGTGAAAGAGTAAGCCCCATCCGGTCAGGAGCATGGCTACCGTACCTAGCTTGCGACAACCACCTAGGCCACAGCCGCGCCCCAGTAGCTCGGATCTCTTGCGGCGAGAAAAACTGATCATGGAAGGAGTTACTAGTACCCATTTTACCTTCTGCCCCTCAGCCTTTAAGTGAGCAAAATTGCCGGGCAACAAATTGACACTCAAATCAAATTCATATTAACGACCTAACGAAAGACGAGCCTGCTCTCACTCCCACGATTCTTTGCAACGAAAACGGTGCAAATGGTGAATTCACCTTAAGGGGTGACGTGATGAAGTCTTAAGCACGATCGTAAAAAGCAGAGGCATTCACCTGCCTGAGTTGCCCGGCATTGATAGTTTAGCAGGAAGTGGGGGTGGTCAGAAAGGTGAAATTTTTGAAGGTTATACTTTTAAGGATAGGAAGATCAATTCACTTTCCGCAAGTTGCTAATCTGCGGTAGCGACATTGTAATAGAGGCCCTGGGGAGTCCTCAGGTCGCCGAAAGTTGGAGGAATATTGATGGTCGTCGCTCAGATTACTGTTATTAGCCTATCAGAAGAGTACGAGAGGACAAGCTAAGTAGCGAAAAATAGCATAACAGCTAAATGTCCCCTACCCCGTCAGCAAGAAAATAAAGCGGCGCTTAGAAGTCATCAGGTGACGGCTCAAAAGAGTCATAATAGGAAAGCTCATAGGTATCCTGCAAGGTAGAGGTATCGATGAACTTTGGGATAGGTGGCGGTGCTCTAAAGTCTGGGAGACGCACGCATCATAGAGTTTCTTACATTTAGTTGCAGAGGGGTGCATTCATTGTCCGCACAACACCCTTTAAATCTTCATTCTGTTCCCACCTTTTCTTGAATCTCTCCCACAACGTAAAAAAGCCCTTGTCACAGAGGGGATAGAGCATTGTGTCCCAAGAGCGCTGGAGGAGCCCTACTGAGACCCGTGTCTGAGAGAGCGAAGCTATGAGGTTTCTGAGAGGTTCTGAGAGGGGCCCAATGTTTGGCGCAAGGATCTCAACAGTATCGATGTCGTTGGTTTCGTGCCAGTTCGCTAGATTGGTAAGCGAAGTAGCAACGGATATCGCAATGTCACTTCGTACAGCGGTAAGCCTCGCTTGGAAGTCTTGTGTCGCTTGTTGCAAGAAGACAGCTTTAAGGAGGCTCTGTTCAGAAGCCTGTGGATCGTAGATACACACGGATTTGTATCGCGTCATATCGAGAACCTTTTCGATTGAGAGATCGTCGGTCGTGATGATCAAGCCGGCGGATGTCGAATGTCGGAGCTGGGGAAGCACGAGGGGCTCTTTAGGCCTACCTAGCACTTCATCTTCGATATGAAAGGGCGCGGCTGCAAGTTCGCTCTCTTTGGGGTTCCACCGTCCGTTTGAATACTTCGTGATATTATCCGCGCGGGCAAGGTAGGTTTTTCCCTTCGTATGAAGCCCCGCCACCCATAGCCATGACAACGTGTTAGAAGCTGGATCTCCGTCAAGGAGGTGGTGATACATGAGTGCCGCGCCAAGTTGCCAGGGAATCTTGAAGGTAAAGATCCAGATGCTCGCGAACCACATACGGACATGATTGTGAAGGTATCCGGTTGCGGTGAGTTCTCTTATCCAGTCGTTGAAATATGAGAGGTGCGTATTCCCAGCGCAAGCGGCCTCATACAGAGAGGCCCAGGTTTCAGAGGGCTCCGCGCGTGAGAGATGATTTAGTCTCTCCTCATAAGAGCTCCAGAGCCCTGGAGCTCTGTGTAACGCGCCCTTCCAATATGTTCGCCACACAACTTCCTGGATAAACTTTTCAGCGACATCGAATGTATCATTGGAGGTGGCCGCGGTGATGACCTCTTCTTCAGATATAAGTCTATGTCGTAAGTAAGGGGAAAGTTGAGAAACGCCCACATTCCCCGGTCTCGCATAATTACGTACAGCGCTGTAGCGAGAAATGTCGGGGGCGAACTCTCTTAGTCTCGAGAGGGCGTGTGATCTCGTTCCGATACAGCTTTGTCGCGCCCCTTTTTCCGGCGCATCGACTATCGACATAACTAAGAGTTTCTCGAGTTTCTATTTCTGATGTCAGGAACAATGTTGACAGCTTCGCACCACTTACAATAAATATTAATTACGTTGTCCCGAATCGGTGAGTAAGGCAGCGTGAGAAAGCCAGATGTTTTCGCCCTCGCAAATATCTCGCGCTCTCGCTTCGTAAGCCGGTGACCAACCGTCACATCGCCGGAACGCGATTTGGTGCGCAGACCCTTTGTCAGTGCCTGAACATCATCTTTGGAAATGGTAGGAAGATACTCATCCTTCATTATCAAGACTGTATCAGATTTGCCCAAAGGATAGGAAGATAAATCCACCCGTATACCTATCTGGTCGACGTTCTACAGTGTATTCAGACTCATCCAATACTGGAGGTGTCGCAACTTACGCCAAAGCTCTGGAAGGAGCATTTTGATATGGCCGTCGGTTGGCCGTGGGTACGGGGTTACTTTCTAAGCAACAGTCTGTGGCCGTCGGTACGGGGTTACTTTCTAAGCAACAGTCTGAACCAACTACCGAACATGTGGCCGTCGGTACGGGGTTACTTTCTAAGCAACAGTCTGAACCAACTACCGAACATAGTGCGTAAATACCAAACACGGAAACGCCCTATGGCTCGCCCCCCTCGCATACTACTCCCACATACAGTGGTAATGATTACCTCTCGTGTTCAACAGGGGCTCCCCTTTACCTGCACCCCTCTTATGGAGCTACTCCTATGGAGCGCTTTAACTGTGGCATACAACCACCACCCCATCCGAATCATCGCATTCGTGGTTATGGGTAATCACATACACCTGATCGCGCTAGTTGAAGATCCCGTGCAAGTTGAAAGCTTTATGGAGCGTTTTAAGTGTGAGACCGCACATGCCGTGAATAGACTCCTTGGAAGGCGTCAGGTAACCGTGTGGTGCGAAGGCTATGACTCCCCTACTATCCTTACCCTTGAGGACCTGCTCGAAAAGCTCGCCTACCTCTACACAAACCCTGTAAAGGCATGTCGCACCGATTCTATTCAGCATTACTACGGGGTCTCAAGCTGGGGCATGTTCTCAACCGGGCAGAGCACCCGTAACGCCAAACGAATCAGGCGTACATTTATCGACCCCATGCCGCTCGGGCGCTTAACTCTAGCTCAACACGAGCTGTTCGCTGCGACCGTTGAGGAGCAGGCAACTGAATCTCTAGCCTTTGTACTAGACCCTTATGCCTGGATGAAAGCTTTCCCATCACATATGACGGCGGATGATTTCGATGCAAAGATAATGAAGAGGATCAAAGAGGTTGAGGCTGATTTGGAGAGATCTAGGCGCCGTTTTCGTATCTCTCTACCATCACAAACAGAGGTATTAAACCAACCAATGGACATAGCCTATGCCCCCAAGAAGTTCGGCAAACGGATGTGGTGTATCTGCAGTAATATTCCACTTAGAGTAGCTTTTATTCACTTCATCAAAGATTTACGCGCAAGGGCAAAAGAGGTTAAGCACAGGTGGCTTAACGGAGGCTGGATGGAGCCCTTTCCACCCGGACTTTTTCCTCCGTGTCTTCCCACTCTAGCGAATATTATACCTAGCTACATACAGCGCTGTCTTGCGGCTGTTTAAACTCCACCTAATGTTGCCAGGAGCCGGTAATAAGATCGGAGTTGTTGCTGTCCGATACCTTAAGAGCTCCATCCGCTGCAAAACCCACTCTCCAGAGCCTGGTTCATAGCAAAACTAGGGCGATAGATCGGCGACCTTCATATCTGAAATTATGAATTGTGGTGGAAACGAGGTTGCGCGATGTTTTGCGCGGTTGGTGGAGCAGGAGTAACCCCGTACCAATGATATTATACCAATGATATTATTGAGGAGCAGGCAGCTGAATCACTAACCTTTGTGCTAGACCCTTATGCCTGGATGAAAGCTTTCCCATCACATATGACGGCGGATGATTTCGATGCAAAGATAATGAAGAGGGTCAAAGAGGTTGAGGCTGATTTGGAGAGATCTAGGCGCCGTTTTCGTATCTCCCTACCATCACAAACAGAGGTATTAAAGCAACCAATGGACATAGCCTATGCCCCCAAGAAGTTCGGCAAACGGATGTGGTGTATCTGCAGTAATGTTCCACTTAGAGTAGCTTTTATTCACTTCATCAAAGATTTACGCGCAAGGGCAAAAGAGGTTAAGCACGGGTGGCTTAACGGAGGATGGATGGAGCCCTTTCCGCCCGGACTTTTTCCTCCGTGTCTTCCAACTCTAGCGAATATTATACCTAGCTACATACAGCGCTGTCTTGCGGCTGTTTAAACCCCTCCTAATGTTGCTAGGGGCTGGTAAATAAGATCGGAGTTGTAGCTGCCCGATACCTTAAGAGCTGCATCCGCTGCAATAACCCACTCTCCAGAGCTTGGTTAATAGCAAAACTAGGGCGATAGATCGGCGGCCTTCATGTCTGAAATTATTAATTGTTGTGGAAACGAGGTTGCGCGAGGTTTTGCGCGGTTGATGGAGCAGGAGTAACCCCGTACCAATTATTCAAACGTGATGTACTCCAGAAAAATACAACTTTCTAGCAAGTTCAGGATCTTTATTTTTTTCCCATTTTTTGTACATCATATTCCACATGGGATCTCTTATGGTTTTCGCCATATTGGAGCAGGAGTAACCCCGTACCAATTATCTTTAGGTTGTGCGAGGTTTTGCGCGGTTGATGGAGCAGGAGTAACCCCGTACCAATTATTAATTATTAAACTTTAAGAGCATCTTTCAGGGTTATCAGGGACTTCTTGAAATTTTCGAATGGAAGCTCCGAGTACTCGCCATCTGGACCCTTGGTTCTACTAATGACGAGCTCATCTTCGGGTACGACGAACACGAAGTTCTCTCTATCTCCGCTGGCGGCATGGCCTCCCAGGTCCTTATAGTTCCACCACAGATGTCCGAGTGGCTTCGTCCACGTCAACTCTGGGATGGTTGGCTTTGAGAGCATCGACGTTACTGATTCGCTCGTAAGAACCGCGGATTTGCCTCCCAGAGCATCTATCACCCACAGTCCGAGTTTCGCGAGGTCGGCCGATGTGGATTGCATACCTCCGTAGAGCATCGTGACTTCGCCTTTTTTGCTTAAGGCGCTGCTGTTCATTCCAAGTGGTTTGAAGATCTGTTCGCGCACGAACTCGTCCACCGACTTAAAATTCGATTTCGCTAACGCAGATTCGAGCACGGCCGAGAGCACCTGGACACCCGGATTGCTGTAGTCATAGCTGTTTCCAACTAGATCTTTAAGGTCGTGACTACTTGCTCTTCGATTTAGGTCGAGATTCCCCGGTAGTCCAGGAAAAAATTGATCATCTCCCAGCGTCCCCGATTCCTTGTCGGCGGGGCAAAAATAAGCATTTCCTGGATACCCCGATGTATGGGTAAGGAGGTGTCGTATCGTTATCTGATTGTATGGTATTTTCTGGATATGGTTGTAGTCTGGAAGACGCTCGGAAATTTTGTCGTCGAGGGCCACGAGCTCTAGCTCAACGGCTTTGAAGATAGCGATGGCAGCTATCGATTTGGTGCACGACGCAATGTCAACTGGACTCTCGTACTCCTGCGCCGAGTAGCTACCTATCTGTCTCCCCTTAAGGTAGACGCGCATTCCATCGGCCCCATAAAGGGTTTCTCCCATGAACGTTTTAACGGCTTCGAGATCCGCCACCATTCGACCTTGCTTTGTGGTAGGCAGAGACGAGGTAATCAGTTCTGGAGACGAGTGAGCGTGTCCGGGTTGCTTCTGAAAAGAGCGGTCATTCATAGGCGAGGTGGGTTCATTTATAGCTTTTAAGGATAGCACATACCCAGCGCTAAGGATAGGAAGAACAATTCACTTTCCGCAAGTAGCTGATCTGCGGCCTCGACATTGCAACAGGACCCTTGATATGGCCGAAAGTTGTAGAAAAGTTGTTTCTAGTGCCACAGATTACCGTTGTTAGCCTACCAGAAGAACACGAGGGGACAAGCTAAGTAGCGAAAAATAGCATAACAGCTACACGTCCCCCCTACCCCGTCATCAAGAAAATGAAGCGGCGCTTAGAAGTCATCAGGTGACGGCTCAAAAGAGTCACAAGTGGAAAGCTCATAGGTATCCTGCGAGGTATCTATGAACTTTGGGATAGCTGGCGGTGCTCTGAAGTCTGGGAGACCCTCTGCCCTCATAATATCTTTGATTGAGTGCTCATCCTGAATGAAGGCGATAATCCTCATCTGCGACTTGCACTTGGGGCACTCAAGTGGATCTATCTCGTAGATTCGCTTAATGCAGGCGGCCCAAGCACTCTTACGGAACTCACTGCGATAGTCGCTATAGTCGCTCTCTGGTTCGCTCTCTTTTTCCTTTGCGGAATAAGCCGCGAGCTTAGCCCGCTCGCCTCATCGTCTTGAGGAGTAGTCTGTTTCCAGCGGGTCCCCCGTGGGGCCGTATCCGTTCAACCAGCCGCAAGTTTATACTGGGGTGGATAGTTCCCTCACTTTAAAGCGGCAAAGCTTCAGCCAGCGCTGCAAACTGCCCAATCGCAAGCTGCTCTGCGCGTATACCAGGTGAGATCTCTGCCTGCTCCAGAGCCACCATGATTACCTCTTTGCTCCACTTACCGCGCGACATAAGACTATTAATTAACTTCTTTCTGCGTTGAGAGAACGCAGCTCTTACGACCCACTCAAAGTGCTTTAGGTCATCAATCACGATACGAGGCTGCGACAAAAATGTCAGCTTCATTACCTGTGACTCAACCTTTGTAGGTGGGTGAAATGAGTCCCCTGGAACTATCGGCCCGAGCTCAACATCCGCATACAACTGAACTGCGATTGAGATGCTGCCATAATCCCTTCCGCCTGGAGATGCCGCTAATCGCTCAGCGAACTCCTTTTGTAGCATCAATACGGCCTGCTTGACCGAAGCACGGTGTTCAATCAGATGAAATATTATCTCTGAGGAGAAAACGTACGGTATATTCCCAAAGACATAGAGCTCACTACCGATCTGTGAGAGATCCGCTTGGCGCACATCTTGATTGAGAATCTCGGCCTCTGGATAGGCGCTCTTAAGATGCTCACAGAAATTCGGTTCGATCTCAATTAGGGTAAGCCGCTCAGTTGCTAGCTTGGCAAGGTAGCTCGTCATCGCTCCGGTACCGGGGCCGATCTCAACTACATGCTTACCGGCAGGAGGGCTGCCAAAATTAACGATCGACTCAGTTATCTCGGGGCGAATTAAAAAGTTCTGGCCACGCCCCTTAGAGGGCCGCACGTTAAGATCCTTAAGGGTATCCTTCTGGCGTCGTGGGGGTCGTTCGCTCCTCATACATCACTCCAATACAGCTGCGCTAATGATTCAACTGGCCAACGGCTATAAATATCAAGCGACGGACACGCTACACCAGCATTTAGATAACGCCCAGCCACGTAGCCGATCATAGCTCCATTATCAACACAGTGCTGCAGTGGTGGAAGATGCACCTCCTTGCACCGTTCTTTAACTCTGCGCCTTAACTCGCTATTGGCTGAAACACCCCCGCAAACAACTAACGGAATGCCCCGCTTTGAAACCTCACGCACCGTTTTTACAACGAGGGGATCAACGATGGCGTCCTGAATAGCCCAGCACAGCTCAGGCAGCAACGCTGGGTCACCCTCAATCTCAAGCTTGTGCTGCTTGATAAGGCGCGACACCGAGGTCTTAAGACCGGAGAAGCTGAAATCCTCCATCTCACGCGCCACACGAGGCAACTTAAAGCGTGTGGAACGCCCCGTAAACTGATCCGCACATGCTGCCAATCGCGCACCACCGGGATATTTCATATCAAGCAGATTAGCTGACTTATCAAAGGCCTCACCGGCAGCATCATCCCTAGTTCTACACAGGCATGTATATCTCCCTAGCCCCTCAACCAGCACTATCTCTGTATGCCCCCCAGAGACTACCAGGACCACATAGGGTGGTTTTAGATCTGCTGCATGCAGCTCTCCAGAGAGGATATGCCCCTCTATATGGTTAACCGGAAAGAGGGGTAACGCGCGCGAAAGCGCTAATCCTTGCGCAAATGTCACGCCGATTAAAAGGCACCCTTTGAGCCCGGGGCCACAGGTCACCCCGATACCCTCGATATCGTCAAGGCTCATGCCGCACTGTGCGAGCACCTCATCTAGCAGAAGCGGTAGACTGCGCATATGCTCACGCGAGGCGAGCTCCGGAACCACCCCACCGTAGCGCTCATGCAGCGTTACCTGCGAGGCGAGCACCTCAGCACGGATCGTTGCTACGCCACTTGGAGCTACATCCAAGACAGCAACGCCGGTTTCATCACAACTTGATTCTATTCCTAAAATTATCATAGCTATTAATCGCTAATTGAAGGAACCGTACGAAGATATGTAACAACCGCATCGATCTCCTCTGGTGTTGCACGGCGATAAAAACGTACCGGACAGAATCTGCTATCAACCTGACGACCATCTCTAGTTCGTCCCGTCATTAGGAAGTTCTTCATCTCATCTGCACTCCATTCGCCAAGCCCAGATTCGCTAGATGATGTAATATCAGGCGCAATCTTTGACGCTCCATCAAAGAAGATCTCCTGCCCACCGGCCATATAGCGCTCCGATGTTACGATCCCCTCCGGCAGGGAATGGCAACTTCCGCATCGCGCCACCTGATCGACTAGGTACTGTCCGTACTCCACCTTAAAATTGCGCGGTATCTGAGGCACCAACCCCCGCACCTCGGCCATAGAGTCAAAAAAACCCGTTGTATTTCGATCGATAAACGATAGCTCGCGGTGTTCAACCAGATTATCCACTGCGGGGAGAGATCTAATATAGGTCGTAATGGCGCCCACATCGTTATCAGAGATCCACTCTATTCCGGAATGAAATGCCGGAGCGATCATCTCTCCATTTGGTCGCCGATAGGCGCGAAACAGGTGCAGCAGATCGCCCTCGCTCCACGAGCCGATCCCACTCGCCGCAAGGGTAATATTTGGAGAGCTGACTGGCCCAAATTTATCCTGTAGAAGCCGACCCCCTGCCAGTGGCGCGGTTGGCTCTCCGCTCACGTTATGGCAGTGCCCACACGCTCCAAGACCCTCTACTATCCGTTGGCCGTGGCGTGCAAGCTCCGCTGTTGCGGGTAGTGGAGGCGGAGTAGTTGAGACGGAGCCACAGGCGATTAGCGCCCCAAGCCCCAGTACCACTCCACTGATAATTAGATAACGAATAAGCATGGCCCTTAGCGTACACCGGCCTAGAGGCAGCGGAAAGCGACTTATCCCTACTTTATAGCTTGCAGAGGGTACTTATCAGACAACTCTGTGGCTATTTGCCGGAGCTAGCCACGAGATCTAGCGGATCTCGCTGGGGATTTGAACGGGACTCATCAAAGAACCGATTTAAGCGCCTGCGTAGCATTAGGCGCGAACGGTGCAGCCTTGATTTAACCGCCGGCACCGTAAGGTTAAGGATCTGACCTACCTCCCGACTGGTAAGCCCATCAACATCACGCAGCACAAATACAGGTCGGTAATCATCTGGCAGTTTGCGAATTGCGCCCTCAAGCGCCTCTAACATCTCGTTACGAATGGTTTGGGAATCCACGTAGCTACTTTCTGGGCTCTTGAGCGCTGCAATCGGATAGGCATGCTGTTCGATCTCTTCAAGGGAGGTAGCCGGGTCCTGGCGTCTCTTACGTAACTTCATAAACGCTGAATTAACCGTCACACGGTACAACCAACTTGAAAAGGATGACTTCCCTTCAAAACTAGAGATCTTGCGATGAACCGTCACGAACACGTCCTGCAACACCTCCTCGGCGTCCTCTGGGTTTCGGGTCAGTCTCGATGCCAGGCTAAAGACCTTACTACTGTAACGAGAGAGCAACTCCTCAAATCCAAGCTGACAGCCGTTACTGAAATCCTTAATTAGGTCGAGATCTGTTTTCTTTTTTGCTTGCATAAAACCTCGCATAGACACCTGTGGTGAGCCTCTTCATGACAACTCGAGCGAGCTGCTCAGGTAGGTGTAATGCGAAAAGCTTGCCATGTTGCAAAGGCACGATGCAGGGAACCTAAAAAAGGATGCGACTTGTAATTTCAGGTGGTTACAGAGATGCAAAAAAAATTAGGTGCTCTCAAATACGACGCCCTGTCATTTTTTAGCTACGGGGGGGTGTCAAAAAAGAGGCAGTATTTGCCTAGAAAAGCTGCCCAGCAGGTTAGTGCTTCTTGCTGCGTGCAACAAAGGACATGCGTAGGGAGTGCAAAACCTCCTCCAAAAAGCGCGCCTCCTCCGTTGAAAGATTGCCCCGTGTACGCTTTTGAAGCATCGCTATAATATCAATGGTCTGGCGCGCTGCGACCATGTCAATTGGTATCTCCATGCCGCCGGGGGCCGGCATCTCACCGATCTGAACGAGCACCTGCGTTGCAAGCGACATTACAAAGGAGGAGAAAGCGACCTCCTCTGGCACCTCGCCACCCTCTAGCTTAAAATCGGGGGCTAGCTTAAAATCAGGGTCTGGTTTCGTGCTACCAGCAGTAGCGCTAGTCTCTTCAGAGCGGGAGTCCCCTGCGGCGTCAAAGCGGCGGCGGTCGACTACATTTACGGTCTTTTTATCTTCAGCTTCGTCGTTATGAGACATATTCCCTACTCCGCTTCTTTACTCTTTAATCCGCCTTCTAACTCAGCCAGGAGCTATCCTAGCATTGCTCACCAGGACTTCAAGAATTAACTAGCGCCTCTCAGGGTGCCGTTGTCAACTCTGTACCTTATTGTTGAGGGTGGCTTTAGCAACCAAGCACACACGAAATAGTCACAGACTCAGTCTTATTATTATTTTCAATATCTTCTTGAAACTGTTTAAACGAGTAAGGCACGCTGTTGTTTGCAACGTCAAACTTTGAAACTTCAATACGAGTTGGTTTCATGAGCCCATTGAAGTTTGCGGGACGGGCAGGATCGTCATTAGCAATCGGCTCCATTGTGAGGCGAATTCGTTCGCTATTCTTCATCTCCCATAGATAAGACAACTTAGTACCTTCCTTGAGAAACGACAGGATCGCTACGGTTCCGAGGTGAGCGTTATTTCCCGTAGGCTCCATTGAGTAGAAATCATCTATCTCCATACGAGCGAAGCGGCTCGGATCAAAAAGATCTTGGCAAGGGTTTGTCACCGCAATCGCTATGGTAGGAACTGCCTGGGCTTGATCGATATACCACTCTAATCGAACCAATCCAGCGGCATCATTGTTTGGACTGATTGCCCCATACTGCGTAGCATTGACGAGAAGCTCCTGAACTGTCCACCTCGTGCTAGCCTTATCAATACCAGAGCTAGCTGCTTCATCAACGATTGAATTTAAATGACACTCAAGTTGCGTCTTAATATCTTTCGCCAATTCAGGATCTCTGGATGTTTCTCCCAGGCCGCTGTACGACTCTTTGAAAGGATAGGTGATCCAAAGGTCACCTTTGACCACGTCTTGTATCGGAGGGGACCAGATATCCCTGCCAGAAAAAATCAAACTGTCCCGAAGGTCAAAGGGACTCGTCTCAGGGAGCTTGCCCCCAGTGTTTTCCAGAGTTGACGCCATAAACCTCTCTGTGCTTAACGTATAAGTCGATCTTGTCTAAATAATGGCACTTGTCAATCCCCCCCCCCAATTTTTATTGACCTCCGTTAATAGGAGACGCTAATCTTATGAGGGGACAGTTAGCGTGATTAAAGAGTAGCAACACCCCCCTCCGGTATTATAGTTCTCGCTAATCAAACCTTAACATTACGGTCCTCTGCAATGAAATTCACCCTTCTAGGTTCTGGCACATCAACGGGCGTTCCCATGCCGGGGTGCCGCTGTAAGGTCTGCACCTCAAAACACCCCAGGAACTACCGTGACCGCACGGCAGCCCTAATAGAGCTAGATTCCGGATACTCGATCCTAATTGATGCCGGCCCCGACCTGCGCCACCAGTGCATAATTCACGGAGTTTCCCGTATCGATGCGGTACTTTATACCCACGGTCACGCCGATCACATCTTGGGCACGGACGATCTTCGTACATTTAATTTTCTCTCAAATAAGAGGATCGATTGCTACGGCACCCACGAGACATTAAGCAACCTAAAGCGTTCCTTCGGATACATCTTTGATCCCTCGCCCTCATACCTAGGCGGTATGTTACCGCAGCTTGATCTGAGGGAGTTCTCATACGATCAACCACTGCAGATTGAAGAGGCAACCTTTATTCCATTCGCCCTACCCCATGGTGACGTAACCGTGACAGGCTTTCGACTGGGCGAGCTTGGCTACGCTACCGACTTTAAGGGGCTTCCGGAAAGCGCTGCGCAGATCCTTACTGGGGTAAAATATCTCTTCGTTGATGGTATTCGCTACGAAACTCACAGCACTCATAACTCGATCGACGAGGCTATTGAGATTGCACAACGCGTCAAAGCTGCGCGCTCATTTCTAATTCACACTACGCACTCCATCGACTATGAAACGGTCAACGCACAGCTGCCTAAAGGAATTGAGCTTGGCTACGATGGGCTTACTATAATTTGCAAGCTGTGTGAGGAATAGATTACGGATGCTAGTTTTAAGTTTTATGCATTTTTGTTGATCGGGATCTATCTGGTCGTTATGATTGTGACGGGCTTATGGTTCGGACGGCTTGAAGATAAGGGTGATTTCAGCATTTAACCCCTCCTCTTAGCCACCGACTAGTTTATACTGGGGTGAATAGTTCTAGAAAATCTTAATGCTAGAAGGTACTATGATGACACCCAGTACAGCTTCGGATACTCGCTACCAGTGGAATCTGACTACGATATTCCCAGACTACCGAAACTGGCACGCTGAGTTGACCAGTATTAGGGTGCAGGCTCAATCTCTCGCTGAATTCCAAGGAACCCTCCTCCAATCACCCCAAACACTAGCTGATTTCCTCGCAAGGTTAGAGTCGATCAGGACTCAACTTGGTAGGGTCTATACATATGCGCACCTGACTCACTCCTTAGACATGCGCAACGATGAATCGAATTCTATGATGCAGCTCGTTCGAGGTCTTACGACGCAGGTTGACGGACTCCTAGCCTTCTACAGGCCTGAGATCCTCTCATTTACATGGAACGAGCTTGACCGGCTGATCACTGAACACCCAGCGCTAGAGCGCTACAGATTTCTCCTCTCAAAGATAGAAAGAGCCCGTCCACATACTCTGTCTTCTCAAGAGGAAGCTATTGCAAGCCAGTTGAGTACGCTTGCTCATGCCCCGGAGAGTATTAGAGATGCCGTGCACGATGGCGACATGCGTTTTAGACCGATACGGATCGCCGATGAAAATATTGAGCTGACGCATGGAACAATCGATGAGTATCTTCAGCATCCCACGCGCGAGGTTCGGCGCACAGCGTACCAAAGCTATACGGATGGCTACATGGCGAACAGCGGTGCCCTCGGCTCAACCCTCACATGGGAGGCGACCTCAGGAGCAATCTGCGCAAAAATTCACCATCATCGCTCGACCTTTCAACAACGGCTCTTTTTTGACGATCTAAGCCCCGCTGTATACCACGCTGTAATACGCAGTTGCCGCGAGTACTATCCTCTTTTCCAACGGTATTTTCGGGCTCGGGCCGCTGTATTAAAAATTAACAAGACGGCTGCCTACGACATCTTCGCCCCACTATCTCAGACACCGCCCTCTATACCATACGATGATGCTGTAGCGTTGGTGCTTGAATCGCTATCTCCGCTCGGCGAGGAGTACATATCCGTAGCGCGCCGAGGTCTCTTGGAGGAGCATTGGGCGGATGTATATCCGAGGCCTGGCAAATATAGCAATGCATTCTCCTCCGGCTGCTACGGCACTCGGCCTTTTTTCCTCCTCAATTATGCACCGACGATGCCAGAGGTGGGAACCCTTGCACACGAACTCGGGCATTCCATGCACTCTTTTTTTACACACCGCGCGCAACCTAGTGTGTACTCTCAGTATGCAATGACCGTTGCGGAAACCGCTTCGAACCTCAATCAGGTTCTCCTGCGTGCGCACACCCTCAAGCATGCCGACAGGGAAACTTCGCTAGCTGTTCTCGATGAAGCTTTCTTCTTTGTGCATCGCTACCTCTTTATGATGCCGACCATTTCTAGAGTTGAACATACTCTGCACACCCTATACGCCCGAAGTCGCACACTTAGCACCGCTGACATTCGCAAGGCTACAGTTACGGCTTTCTCTGCAGCCTACGGCAACTCAGTCGAATATGAACCGGAGCGGCTGGGAATGATGTGGGCGCAGTTCTGTCACCTCTATCGACCCTATTATATGTTTCAATACGCCATAGGAATCAGCGCAGCCATGGCTATCGGGCATCGATTACTTAGCGACACTCCGGGAGCCCGTGAGCGTTATATTGAGTTCCTCTCCCTCGGCGCCTCTCGTCCTCCAATTGAGATCTTTAAGGTAGTCGGAGTTGATATCACTGATCCTCAAACCTATCGTGAAGCGTTTAAGGTCGTAGCCGGGTATGTAGAGAAACTAGAGTGGTTTGCAGCAAACGATCGCTAGCCGTGGCTGCTGTGCATGGTTATGTTGTTGAGTCTGATTGCTATTCAACTCCAGTAGCATCCGCACTGTAGCTTGCATATGGCTGAACTCTAGGGACACGTTCATCTATCGCCTTAAGTAGCTCTGCGATCCCGATCTTATTAGCAGCAGAGATCGCAATACCTTGTAGCTCGTTGATAAGTGGGGTCAGGCTCTCCTCCGTAGCTCGGTCGACCTTGTTTAGTACCACCAACTCCGGTGCTAGTCCGAGGTTCATCTGCTCAAGGATTCGGCGCACAGCACGGTACTTACCAATTGCATCGGGGTCCGCTGCATCAACAACATGTACCAAGAGGGTCGCTTCATATAGCTCCTCAAGGGTTGCTCTGAAAGCGGTCTCTAGCTCCTGCGGCAGGCTTCGAATAAATCCCACCGTATCGCTTAAGATCGCCGTTCGTCCAACACCTCCTGCCCCCATAGGATCGCTCGCTGGAATAAAGAACCGTCTCTGGCTCGGATCAAGGGTGGCGAAGAGCTTATTCTCAACGGTAACGGTGCTGTTTGTAAGAAGGTTGAAGAGCGTAGATTTTCCGACGTTGGTGTATCCAACTATCGATACCAGCGAAAGCTGACTCTCGCGCCTACGACCGCGCCTAAGTTCTCGCGATTCACGCACCTTATCTAGTCGTCGCTCAAGCTCTGTAATTCTATCCCGAATACGACGACGCCCGATCTCAAGCTTCGTCTCTCCGGGTCCACGACCTCCGATTCCCCCTGAGAGTCGAGAGAGTCCACCGTCTTTCTCCACAAGCCTCGGCAGGTTATACTTAAGCTGCGCAAGTTCAACCTGTAGGCGACCATCACTACTTGCGGCACGCTGCCCAAAGATATCGAGGATCAGCATACTACGATCAATCACCTTTAATTCGGTGGAATTTGTGATCGCTCGCCACTGTGAGGGCTTTAATTCAGCGTCAAAGATCAACATATCTGCGCCAAGCCTGATACACCGGATAACCAGCTCCTGCAGCTTGCCGCTACCTATATATGTTTTTGGATCAGCTCTGCGCTTCTGAATAACCGTATCAACGATCTTAACACCCGCCGTACGAGCAAGCTCTTTAATCTCCATTATGGAGGTATCGGGATCATCTGCCTTGTCATATACCCCAACAACAACTGCTCCGATCTGATCTCCAATATCGAGCTGCACAACCTCGTCTGCAAGGCTGCGCTCGACAGATTCAATCAATTCACGGAAATTAAGATCGAAGGAGCTGAGGTCCTTAATCTCCTCAGTCATCGTTGTTGCACCCTCACTCTTATTATCTGGAATAAGGTAGGCATACGAGAGCGATGTGCGATTTGGAGCAGAGCGAATACTAACTACCGCATCGAAACGTAGCCGCTCCAGGTCGGTATAGATATCGTACGGAATAACTGCCTGTTCCTGATTATTGGAGAGGTCGGTGAAAACAAGTCGTAGAGTTCTTAGACGCCCACGTCCCAAGCGGTAACGACCAAGGTCGGGCAGGAAGAGGATATCCTTAGTCCCAAGAATGACCTCTACGATATGCCCCTGACGGTCGATTAGGATACCGATACGACGACGTAGCCGCTCTGCAAGCTCACACATCTCGCGTGCAAGATCTAGCGATATAATCTCGGTTGACTCAACCGAGCGCTGGAAGAGCTTCTGCACAGCTCGTAACTCTGCCTGCCCCAACCCCTTCGTATTTCCTGATAACTCTTTAGACATATCCCCTACTCTACACCCTTAATGCACGATTTCCACCATCTTAGAGCTGTGTTTAAAGCAGAGCGCCCCTGCTACTGGAATATGCTGACTAGTTACATATAAATTAGTCATCAACCGGCGGCTTGCTCCGTTCATGCACCAATGCCGCGTCCACCAGCGACTTAGCTACCTGGGAATTAGAACCAAAGTGCAGGAAATGGAAGGTGCTACACGTTTGTGCTGAGGCGGAATAGCCTTCATTAACCGGCGAGCATCTGGGGATATGTATCCTCATGGTATTAACCACCTGCCCCCCCGCCCCAGCATGCATGCTCCGTAGCCCCCACTCTCCGGTCGTTGCCCCACGTAACTTTACACCCGTGAGGCCCAGCACCGAATCATCGATCAGCTCAGCCTCAAGCAGTGCATGGGGTTGTTGTACAGTGAACGCCTCCGCTGGAATTAATCCAACCCCGGGGTAGGTTGGGCCACCTTTCTCAATTTGGTATGAACGACAGAGATATGCGGTTCCAGCACCCTCGGAATATATCACACCTCCAGCCTCTGCGAATTGCTTAATCGATCTCCGTAGCTGCTCGTTACGTGCGAGCTCTTCACAGTACGAGCTTATATAAGCTCCAGTTATATATAGTCCTCCAATTTTTCTTGGCAGATCGTTATCGATCATCGGCGAAAATGGTACGATCTCTGCCCCGTAGTACCTGAGCAGATCGAGGTTATCCTGGTAGCAGATATTAAAGCAGCTATCATCGGTTACCGCAAAACGGCACAACCTTTTCTGGGGGTCTGCAAGGGGCTCCTGCAACTGAATCGGTGCTGCAGCTCCTGCAATCTGAATGAGCGCATCGATATCGATGTAGTTTTCAACTAAATTTCCTACATCGTTAAAGAACTGCATCGGAAGTGCTGTAAAGTTCTCCTTTTGCGATAGGATTGATGGAGGCAGTAGCGCAGTAAGTGTAGTCTCAGGTAATCCTCCTATAAAGCGCGGCAGTGCGTAGGCATCCATGCACTCATTGAGAAAACCCAACACCGGCGGAGGAAGTAATATATCTGCCGCATGCGGAGCAACACGATTCGCAATTAGCGCCGCAATCTGCGGGGCCCCTTTGAAATGAGTAAAGCCGCGCACCAAGGCTGCTACACTGTTAGATGCCTCCCTAAGCTCGCTTACCAAGACGGTCGGAGTGTTTGTGAGCACTGCAAGTTCCGCATCGGAGCCGAGATTCTCATTGGACTTTACTCCATCGTAAAGTCCACCGTGCCCATCGATAATAACGATATCTGCACCAAGACCGGCCTGATAAAGGGAGGCCATAAGATCGCCCTCGCTTAAGAGCCTTCGATCGAGTACGCGTGTATAGCGACGGGTAAGTCTACTGAATATAAGCGCCTGGTGCAGAGCATCCCCGGTCACACAGCACGAGACGCTCAACCCGCGCTTGCGCAGAGCTACCACGAGCCCCAAAACGAGCAGTGACTTTCCCGCCTTACAGGAGGTAGCGGCAATAAGGATCCTGGGTATGAAGCTTGAGAACATAGCTCACCTAAAAACGCCCGTTGCTCAGCTTCACACATGAAGCTTGCGCAATATTACTCAGCATTAGGTATCGGCAGTTCTAGTAAGAAACGAGAGTAGTTAACTCAAACCTCTGATCTGACTGACTTACTTTCGGCGCAGCACTACAAGCTCACCAGCACCGCTGCTGTAAGGCCTATCTGAGGCCCCTTTGATCATGCCGGAGCTCTTAACGTGCTGCTCTATAATCGTACCCTCAACCTGCCAGTAGGTCGGAAGACAGGCATCGAGTACCTGTGCAAGCTGCTCCTTATAATTAACCACCTTGGTTCCAAGACGACCGTTCCCGGTGCGTATAACCGCACGGCCTCCACGACGAACCACACGCGCCGTCTCAAGCAGCACTTCGCTGATATGCTCCTGCCATGCGGGGATACTTGCAATCTCGGGACGTTGCTCTGGAAGATCCATACCCAGCCACCACGAACGAAGCCATGAACGTAAGCCCTGCTGCACTGCTCCAGGTTGTTCTGGACAGAGGAGCGCAAGGTCGACCTTGCCAGTACCTACATCAATGATGTTATTTGGCTCCGCGCAGTATATCGAACGCTCAATAGAATCATCCTGCAATCCTGAAGGAATCCCATCACGCAATAGCATGGCTGCTTTCTTAATAACGCGCGCACCTACAGCACGGTACGAAGGAACCTCGCCCCTCTTACCGTTAAGGGTTGCCTGTGCACCAGGCGTGATAGCAGCCTGCGGCGATGTATAGGCCGATAGATGACCAACTGTGTGCCCATGAATAATAGAGGCTACAACAAATTGGATGAAGTGACCTACACGGTCCTGAGAGCCACGCAATGCAAGCTTCAGACTCAGCAACTCACGATAGGTATCGATGTCAAAGAAATTAGAGAACGGCTCCTGAAAACCACGAATATCCACCGGCCGCTTTAAGTTAATAAACTGCAGGCGCAGAACGACCTCTGCTATGTCTGCTGGATTTAGGCGCGCTCTAGCGAGCTTGGCCAGGGCGTACTCATTTGTACATCCAATAAAGTGCCGCCCCTGGGATGCGCACTCAACGCCGGTCGCGCCGGCCGCACAAGTTAGATCGAGCACCGTCTGACCTTTAACTGAGAAACGCTCAGTTACATGTCGCAGCACTGCAGGCTGCCATGGTGATAGGTACGATAACGGGGTCTGGAGAGAATGTCCGTTACGTGACGAACTCTCCAGATCGACATCGACCTGCTCACTAAAATGTTTCTGGGTAACTAACTTTAAAACTGCTGACATATCTCTTACACCTAACCCGCTTAGCATAAACCGGTGGTAAAACTGGAGCAGCGTGAAGAACTATACAGAGTTCAGCACACCTTCTCAGCTTTAAGCCACACACAAACCTACAAATAACACTATAAGCCAGCCCTGCTAGGTCAATCTCTCGACCCAACACAACTACTGAAGTGCTGCTCAGTATATGCAGCAGCATCGGGTGGCACTACGGATATACTGCCAAACGAAGTTAGTAGTACAACCTACTTAAAATCATCAATTAGCTGAATTAACTGGCGAATATAGCTATTATGAGAAGCTGATCATGGCGCTATATATTTTTGTAACGCCGTCCCCAGATGCCCATCTAAGCATCAACGCTCAATTGAAAGGGTTTGGTTGGATAGTTAACAACCTGAAAACACTAACTAACCCTAAACCCCTATGATTCCCCACCTACGGCAGCGATATTCCTGCGGGCGATCTCAAGTTGTGGATTAAATTGCAACGCCAATGCGAATTGCTCGCGCGCCCCATCCAAATTACCGTTGCGCTGTAGGAGCACTCCGAGATTGTTATGTGCATTGGCGTTTGATTGATCTAGAGCTAGCGCCTGCCGAAGATTTTGCTCAGCCTCCTGTAGGTGCCCCGCCTCAAGCTGCGCATGCCCGAGCGCACTCCAGACGCGCGGGTTTTTAGGATCGATCGCCGCAGCCCTCGTTAGCATAGAGATCGCCTCCTGATAGTGGGCGCCATTGATCAGTAAAAGCCCCAGGTTAACGTGTGCATAGAAGTTTTGTGGGGCGAGTACAGTTACTCTACGTAGCGCAACCTCCGCCAACGTTTGCTGTCCTAGCTTTTCGTATGCCTCCGCTAGCGCAAGTTGCACCTTAACGTCCTCTGGTCGTATCTCTGCCGCACGTTTAAGGGAGCGCTCAGCATCTCTGTAAGATCCAAAGCGTGCCTGTGCCGCGCCTAGATAGAAGAGCGCCTCAAAGTGCCTAGAATTTATCTCTGTAGCTCGCTTATATGCAGCAATGGCAGCATCATCTCGTCTCATCTTCTCGTGAAGCACCCCGAGGTTAAAGAAGGTGGCTAGATTTACAGGGTCGTAGATGGCTGCTTTTTGAAGAGTATCGATAGCCTCCTGGAGTTTTTGCTGTTTCTCTAGAATAACTGCGATGCCCTGCAGGGCTTGAACGTTCTTGGCGTTCTGTTCAAGCACGTGATCGTACTGCTCACGCGATGCAGATACCTCACCTTTCTGTAGTAGCACGGCCGCAAGACCAACACGAAAGCTCTCTTCATTCTTGAGCGCAATTGCCTTACGAAGCTGCTCCTCTGCCTCTTTTAATTGTGCTTTTTTCTGGAGCGCCAATCCTAGATTAAAATGGATCTCAGCCATCTTTGGACATAACAGATCGGCCTCTCTATAAAGCGCTACCTCGGCATCCGAACCGTCCCCAAGATTAACCCCGCGCTTGACTAGCTCGGTGGCGGTGCCACACGGAAGCTCTGCCTGGGCTGCACTTGCCAATAGCAACACAGCCCCCAATAGCGCGAGAATATCTCCTTTTTTGGCCCAACATCTAGCGTGAATTAGCATTGCTCAACTTTGCAATAGCCGAAACAACCTCGCGCATCCTCTCCTCAGATACAACTGCGGCAAAGCGCACATAATCGTTGAAGCCCTCGCCAAATACGCTCCCTGGCGCAACCAGAACACCTCCATTAGAGAGCAGGGATTCAGCCACTGCTATAGAGCCAAAGCGCCCCTCTGATTTGGTCTGCAAACTCAGTGGGAATCGGGCCCAGACACAGGCCCCTGCTTGCGGTTCTGTTACATCCCAACCTAGCTTAGTCAGCCCGCTGGTCAGTACCCGAATACGTCGCTCGTAAGTGCTGACGGTCTGTCGTACGAGGTCCTCCTTGGCTGTCAGAGCAACAGCGGCAGCGTATTGCAGGGGTAGAAAGAGCCCGTAATCTGCGTGTGATTTAAGGCGTGCCACAGTACGAACTATCGCCTCATCACCCACCAGAGCACCAACCCTCCAGCCAGGCACGTTGTAAGCCTTCGATAGGGAGTACACCTCTACACACCGTGCGCCCTGCTTTGTTACGCTTAGAGCGCTCACTGCAGGTGTACCGCTAAAGCACATCTCTCCGTATACGAAGTCGTTGATGATAGTGACGCCGCGTGCAGCGCAGATGGCCCCAATCCGCTCCCACCACTGGGCTGAAACGACGGTCCCGGCTGGATTGCTTGGGAAGTTAAGGAGCAGCACCTTTGCTCCACTACTATCTAGAAGTTGTGCGAGGCTCTGCGCTGCGCTCTCTGGATCTTGCGCTGCGCGCTCTGGATCTGTCGAGTGGCGCCACTCTACAGATACGCCGCCGACAAGGGCTACAGCCGAAAGGAGCGCTGGATAGGCAGGGGCTGCTACAACTACGGAATCCCTTGGGTGAACGAGCACCCTGAGCGCATGAAATGTTGCATCCTTGCTTCCGAGACATACGCACACCTGGCGCTCCGGATCGAGATTGATACCGAATCGATAAGCATACTTCTCAGCAAACCCATCACGCAGACGTCGCACACCCCGCGAAACAGCATACCGGTGGCTGACGGGCTTAGTTACCGCCTCAAGCAACCTGTCAATCATTATCCTGGGTGGCGCAAGGTCGGGATTGACCATCGAGAGATCGAGCACCGACTGCCCTGCGAGCATGCGATTATGCTGCATCTCCTTAAGGGGCTTTAGATGATCGTGCCCAAAGACCTGATCAATATTGGCAGGACCCACGTCAGATGCAGCGGTAGTGCCCGCAGCCACACTGCCGGAAAATGTAGTAGTAAATGCTAGATTAAATGGCGACTTCACTGCTATCTCTTATTGGGAGCGCTCACGGGGCGCTACCAGGTTAAAGAGATACACGGCCATACCAACCTTGCCCTTAATCCTAATCTTGTCAGAGAGCATCGCTACCTGCGGATTCAAATCTCCTGAACGAACGGCCATAAGGCTCTGCTCGTTTAACGACACTATGCACTCTACAGTAGATGAATCGCTACCCTCACCTATAGTTAAAGTTACATCACTTGAAAGAGGTGGAAGCTCATCGCACAACACATCCCGACCGTTCTGGATAAGCTTGCGTGCGACCGGTTGATTATCATACTCATCATCAAGCTCCTCCTCGAGGGGCTCCTCCTGCGGCGCAGCGGCTCCGGCTGGTTGATTAGTCCAGGTTTCATGATCACCGTCCCGGTGCGCCTTAGAGGGGGCCTGTTCCTCGGCAAGGAGTTGCTCATGCGCCGGAATCTGGTCTGCTGGATCTTGTACCTGTTGCTCTGTGTTTATCTTGTCCGGCATAGGATTCCTTAGTTTAAAATGTCCCCAACTATATCTTACTGGGAGTCCCCATATAAATACCCTCTGCTACGATTTACTGCAATCTGTTAGGGGTTAAGGACTCATCCTATTAGCTGCACAAAGCCCCGCCAACGTGTTATCAAGTACCTAATGAAGACAAAGTCACCCTCCCCGGCAAAACGCTCCGCCAATGTGGTTGTTCTTACTGGAGGAATAGGGTCCGGCAAGTCTACCGTTGCTAAGTACCTAGAACGGTGGGGCGCATCCGTTGTTGATGCAGATCTAATCGCCCGCGCCGCGGTAGCGCCTGAAACCCCTGGCCTGGCCGCCGTTATTAAACACTTCGGCCCTCAGATCGTGTTGGAGGATGGTACCCTTGACCGTTCCAGACTTGCGGCTATCATCTTTACCGACAAGGCGAGTCGCAAAGCGCTTGAATCGATCCTGCACCCGATTATCAGAACGATGTGGCTTGAGAAGCTTGCGCTAATTCAGCGCAATCCACTTGTAGACCTGATCGTCTATGTACTTCCCCTCTTCTTTGAATCAGGCTTTAAATACCCCGAGGTAAATAAGATCATCCTCGTTACCGCTCCAGAGGAGCAGCGCATTGCGCGTATCGTAGAGCGAGATGAACTCTCGCCTGAGGCGGCGCGAGCTAGGATTCAGGCCCAACTCTCGGATGACGAGAAGATCAAGCGCAGTCATTACATTATCTTTAACGATTCCTCGTTGGGAAATCTAGAAGCTCAAGCGCGCATCTTCTTCAGCAAGATTGCGAAGAAGGTCTAGCGGTAACTGGTCACCGTAGTTTAATGTCGCGATTCAAGCTATTGAGATTACTTCAAGCTATTGAGATTACGGCGAAGTTTCATAGGTAATTCGATTGGTCGTCCCCTGATCGGGGACGGCAGATTTTGTGACCAGTTAATGTTTTCACCCCCGATTTGCTCCGCAAATCGGCCCCTTAGGGGCTATTGAGTGTCATTATCGTATGCGAATATTTCTGGAATATGCTGACTAGGTACGTCTAGCGAAACTAGCTCATAGATTCCTCAAGGAGCACTCCGAGAGTTGCGTTAAGAACCGCCACTGCTCCAGGGATATCCCAGGAGCCTTTATCCCGTGCTCCAACCATGTCTGATACGGATCTTAGTGAGACGAAGGGGACGTTCTTCAGAAGGCAGGCATAAAATAGCGCCGCTCCCTCCATGTTAACCAGCTCTGGAACATAGCGCTCACGCACCCAAGCTATACTAGACTCGCTACTGAGTACTCGATTAACAGTAACCGAAGATGCGCGTGGCAGGGCGCTAAGCGCTTTAATCATAAGCTCTGGGGCGATCAATCGTCCCTGCGAAAATGGTGCCTGATTAGGATCTAATAGCCCCATCTCCATAAGATCAAGGAAGCCCCCATTATCTTCTGCTCCGAGGTCCGCTAAACTCTCCTGACTAACAACGGCGATAGAACGTTTGGGAAATCTATCAGTAAAGCTGCCAGCAATTCCAGCCTGTACTACCAGGTCGTACCGTTCGCGCGCGAGTAGCGCCGTCAGGTGTATCCCACACTGCATCTGTCCCAGCCCGGTAATCAGACAATCAAGCCCCTTGCCCGTTAGTAGAGTTCCCGCTGCTCCAAAACCAGAGATCTCGCTAGCGCTAGGAATATTTGCCGCTATGGTTGGCAGAACCTCAAGCATGGTAGCCGAGACGAGTAGTACCCTCAAAATTTTCCTCCTAAGCCGATATGATAACCCTCAAAACTATCGCCGGTCACATAGCTCCCCCCCCAGCTAATCTGAGAGAACCAGATAAACTTCTCCTTAAAGTCCATCACCAGATCCGCCCCTACCTCAAAGAGATTAACTAGGTCCAACCCCTTGGATGCCTTTCCGCTGATATTGCTCCATTGAAAGAAGGGCCGTAGAGATAACGGCGCAGAGATCGCCTCAATCCCGAGCGGCTGAGTATAGGCAAATCTGTTCCATAACAAGCCAGTTGCGGAATTAATTGTGATAGCCGAGCTTGATGATGCGATTGAATCATTAAAGATATGACTATATCCCAGGGTGTACTGAACTATAGATTCGCCAAACTTACTCTGATAGAGCGCCCTAATCGTTGGTGTATAGGTCAATAGATCTAAGCTCCAGTTGTACAACAGGTCATCCTCTGGTTTGAAAAATTTTTGGCTATACTCATTTTTAAAATCATAGTTATTTCTGAGGTGAGAATAGGCGAGCGAGATTGAGGCTGCCAACTTGAAATCCTCACTCAATGTAACGTATGCGCCTAGCCCGGTAGCCACTGAGATAAGATCGGAGGTTGATAAGTCGTTCTCCCCTACTCCATTAACCGGCGCAACTCCGCCTACAACCTTAAGCAACCCAATGCTGCCTTGCACGAACGGCTGAACGGAGCCGGCACCATCTGTCAGCAAAGCCTCGAAGGGCGTCCGTATTGTATTGTAACTGGTATCTGGTTGCCCAATACGGTGCTTGTCAAAGTGCCCCGTAGAGAAGGTATCCTGAGATGCAAAAAGGGTCGTGGTATTAACCGACTCGTTTATAATCTCGTTACTGAAGCGCTGTTGCTCGGGGGTTATTGTGGAGCCTTGCGCAACAAGCTTCTGCCACGGCTGAAACACGCAGACGATAAAGAGCGTTACGCGAGCTAAACGGACCCATACAGACATACAACTCCAGCCAGAAATAATTACCCGACGGTGACAACCTCCTGCTCATCCGGATCGAACTCCTGGTCGCATCCGAATAATACGGTACCATCATCGGCCTTGGCTTCTACGATAACTACATTTTCAGCACGGCGTCCATCAAGTGTCATCTTGAGTTGTGCGTCTGAGCCATCGCTAGGCATATATGCCCCGTCTAGATCATTATCATCAAGAATAAAGGTAAGATATGTATCGCCATTTGAGCAGCGCAGTATCGTGGGGTCTACCCCCTTATCGCGGCTACCCGGTTCGTTAATCTCGGCAGAACTGCTGCGATATGCAAGCTCTCTAGGGAACTTAACTACGACGGTCACCTCTCCATCGTCAAGAAATACCTCGTTCTGATCAAACACAAAGTCTATCTTAAATACCGAGCCATCTCCAAGTTCGATCGTTGAATCGTTCGAATCGATCTCTACAACCTGCGTGACCCCGCTACCGCTATAATCGGTGGTATTCGCACACCCAGATATGAATGCAATCGATACAATAGCGAACGATACGGTAAAAAGCAGATTCAGTCGCAGCATAAAGACCTCCAAACTAACGGTCCTAATACTACCCCAGATCTGTAGGTAATGGAAAACAGTTTAGAGCCCCAAGGTACGCAACAAACGGGGGCCGTTGCCGATTATGTAACTACAAGTTCGCTCTAGGTGGTTTCTGGCCTTATATCAAGGCCAAGCGACCACTGATCAAACAGCTACTGAAAAGATATTTTTAAGGAGATATATATGGGATTTCAGGGTATTCAGGGTCTTCTCTCTTCAAACGTACTTCAACAACTGGTCGGTGGTGCTGTTGGTGATTCAAGTAAAGACAAGGCCTCCCAATTTCTTACAGGCGTGCTCCCTCAATCTTTAGGAGCCTTACAGCTGCTGCAAAAGGCCCCTGCAGCGGGCGCTCTATTAGAGGGTGCGGGATCAGCTCTTAATACAGCAACCTCAGCAATACCAGGCATTGGAGCTGCCGCTACGGGGGCGACCGGCTTCCTTGGGATGGGCGCAGGCATCTTTGGCGGAATCATGGGAGCCGCGGACCTGATAATGAATTGGGGTAAATCAACACCGGCAGGTGGTGCTGCAAGTGGTGCCGCTCTTGGAGCAACGATCGGTAGTATCTTTCCCGGCATCGGTACCGTTATCGGAGGCGCGCTTGGGGGGATCGTAGGGGGGCTTTTTGGTAGCATTAAAACCGGAAAGCACAAAGACCAAAAGGTACGCGATTCGGTGCGAGGTCTGCTGGTGCAGGAACAGGTCATCGACTCGTCGAATAAACTCACCTTGGCGAACGGAACGCAGTACGACATGGGCGCTGATGGTAAACCTAGGGCGGAGTTAGGGGGACGTCGACCATACGAGATCGACACTAAGAACCCACTCGCTAAGTACGCTATCTCGTGGCTCAATCCGGTGATGGATCTTTTAAGTGGGGGCAATCAGAAGGTTAAGAGCGATTTTATCGGCTACTTTACTAACGCCGCACTTAGTAACGCTACCTCGCTCGATGATGTGCGCAAGAACGTCAATACATTCATCGCTAAGTTTAAACTAACCGATGAGAGCTTGGCAGAGTCCATCACTAAGTCCGTCCAGGCTGGACAGCTAGACCAACAAACCGCTGCGGCATACATTAACGGGATTAACGAGCGCAGGGATGTTAGCTTTATGGGAGAGCAGCAGACACCTACAGCAGGGGTGTAGCGAACTCCGAAAGAGGATCCGAAAGAGGTACAACCTCAGAACGATGTTGCATAGGACTAACAACTCGAGAGCCCTATAAGCTTTACCCCCCCAGAAATATCGGTGGGGGGGGGGGGGGGTAAAGCTTCCTAACTAACTACCCTTGCGGATTTATAACCAAGTCAGGTAAAATTGGTACTGGCGAGAGCCGGCTCGCAAGATTGCTGGGAAATGCCCCTCATCTTAACAACGAAAACATTACAGGAAGGTAGCTACTAATGATTACTGCACGACGAGTCCTACTCTCAATCTTAGCGCTAGGTGTGCTCGTATCAAGCACCGCCTGGGCAGACGATTCAAGTAACTTAAGCGCTCGTTCCATTCGCAAGCTGGCGCGGCGGGGTGACCCAAAAGCATCGATCAGTGCTTTTAGCAACGTATGTAGCACAGTCAAAGAGGTTACCGGCAACGAGTTCCTCTGGAAATCTGTGATCTCAAACCACATTCCGACAAGTGATGCCCGTGCAGCTGGCCCAACATTTATCTGCAACGAGGAATGTCCGCCCCTATTCCCTATGAATTTCTACTACTCAGATGGCGTTAAGGCCGGCGCTGTAGGGTACTATGGAACCTATTCTAAGACCGGTAAGGCGCGTGCCTATTGCGCGGCTGGCGGGGCACCTCGGTGCTCCATATCTCAGATCTCTATCAAGTCGAAGCGTAGAGGCAGAGACGGATTTGTGTACGTACAGCTAAGTGGATCAAGCGTCGCGGCTGCGGATACAGTTTGCTATAAAGTTACGCCAGTCGGTAGAACCGGTAACGCTGGTTAGTATCTAGTTATAAGGTCTTAACTAGCCTAATCTGGAGAGGGAGCCATAGGCTCCCTCTCTTGCTTTAAACAGGTGTAAAGGATATGTTCTTTGTATGAATAGATCGTCTGCCCTTCCTACATTTTGGTATTTTATCAGGTCTTGCTAAGGCAGAGCATCAGCACGTGCTGAAATGAAGGCTCTGCATAACTGCAGGGCCTTTTTTTTTGCCTGAGCGTAATTCAAGATTAGAAAACGTCAAAAGGAAGCGTTAATGGAGAGCACTGAATTTATCTGGATGAATGGCACCTTTGTTCCCTGGAACGAGGCTAAGATTCACGTACTTAGCCATTCCCTGCACTATGGGGGTGGTGCATTTGAGGGCATTAGGGTCTACAAGACCGCGCAGGGCCCGGCGGTATTTCGTCTACAGGAGCACATGCAGCGGCTACACTATTCAGCTGGCGTGCTCGGCATGGCCATCCCCTATTCCGTTGAGCAGCTGTGTGCAACAACCTGCGAACTACTTAAGCGCAATAAGTTAGAGCAGGGCTACATCCGCCCCCTTGTCATATATGGATATGGCGTAATGGGCCTCGATCCAAGCAACGCCCCACTGGAGGTCATTATCTCCTGCTGGCCGTGGGGCGCCTACATTCCGGTCGAAGCGGCCGATATCAAGGTAAGCAAGTATATCCGTATCCATCCCGACTCGACCGTTGCGGATGCGAAGATATGTGGCCACTACGTTAATAGCATCCTAGCGGTGCTTGAGCTGAAAGGTTCGCGGTATCACGAAGCGCTCTTCCTAGATACTAACGGGTTTATCGCTGAGGGTCCGGGAGAGAACTTCTTTATGATTAAGGATAACGAGATCATCACACCACCACTTGGGACGATCTTAGCTGGCATTACCCGCGCAACGATGATTGAGATCGCCCGTGACAATGGCTTTACGGTCACTGAAAAGCGCATATCTCTTAAGGATGCACTCGCTGCCGATGAGGCCTTCTTTACCGGAACCGCAGCAGAGGTTATCCCTATAGGCTCTATAGACGACACACCTCTGGGAGATGGTAAAGCTGGCCCTATTAGCCTCGCCCTTAAGACCGCGTATTTAGATGCGATCTACGGTCGTAATACTGACTACAATAAATTTCTCACATTCATTAAGTAACAAGAGTAACCACTGGAGATATAACCGATATGACAACAGATACAGCCCTTATAAAAAGCACCCCGCTCTCTGAGCTCCGTAGCGAGATCGATCGCCTAGACCAGGGATTGCTCACCATACTTTCAAAGCGACGTGCGATTGCAAAACAGGTAGTCGAGGCCAAGGAAACTGAACACGCTATACTGCGAGATATTCCACGCGAGCAGCAGCTCTTACAGCAACGTATCTCTGCTGGTCGTGAGCTTGGACTTGAGGCCCAGCACGTAACCAATATCTTTCACGAGGTAATCGCCGAAGCGGTTCGCACGCAGCACGACCACCTACAAGCTAAGCTAAACGGCTCCACCGTGCTGACGCACAGCAGCAGCATAGCCTTTCAAGGGATTGAGGGCTCATTCTGTCACCTGGCGGGACGGAGCTTTGTCTCCTCATCCTCAAAGACCTCGGGCACCCCAACCTTTATCGGATTTAAAACGTACCTGGAAGCGGTCCGTGCGGTTGAGGCCGGAAGCTGTGACTACGGTATTCTGCCGATTGAGAATACAACCTCTGGTGGCATCAACGACGTCTACGATCTTCTACTCAACTCCCGTGTTTCAATAGTAGGCGAGGAGAAATTACGTGTCAGCCCCTGCCTAATCGGCATGCCGAACGCACCCATCTCGCACCTTGAGCGCATCTATGCCAGCGCCCTCTCCGTCTCTGAGTGCAGTAACTTTCTTACAGGGCTTACCGATTGTAGCATCGAGTTCTGTAACGACTCCGCTATCGGGGCAAAGTTGGTTCATACGGCAGGTAATAAGCTACACGCCGCTATCGCCAGCACAGAGGCCGCCGAGATGTTTGGGCTCTCAGTGCTCCAACGTAATGTCGCCAACCAGGAGGACAACTTCACCCGTTTTATTGTGATCGCAAAGCACCCTCATAAGGTCGATGCTCGTATCACAAGCAAAACTTCCATAGTAATGCACACCCTTAATAAGCCGGGAGCTCTTGTCGAGGCACTCTTGGTGTTTAAGGAGCGTGAAATTAATCTGACAAAGCTTGAGAGCCGCCCTATTCCAGGCAACAGCTGGGAGGAGATGTTCTATATCGATTTCCTGGGAAATCTTGACTCAGATCCGGTTAAGGCGACACTTGCCGATCTAACTAAGCTCGTACGCTTTATCAAGGTGCTCGGGTGCTTCCCGGCCTGCGATGTGGAGCCGACCGTTGTAGAGCGCCCTGAAATTGCAATTAAGCCAAAGGCTGCAATAGTAATTGAGATCAAGGAGGACACTACCGCGCCCAAGAGCGCTCCCGCTAAGGACAGGGGCTACAAGCTCGTCACCCGCGAACATAAGAGCTCCAACACCATCATCGATGTCGGTGGAGTTAAGATTGGAGATGGCAACTTTCTTGTGATCGCAGGGCCCTGCTCAGTTGAATCACGTGAACAGATCATGTCTTGCGCTAAGGAGGCGCGCGATAACGGCGCAAAGATCCTGCGCGGCGGAGTCTTCAAGCCCCGTTCATCGCCCTACAGCTTTCAGGGCATGGGGTACGAAGGATTGGACCTGCTGGTAGAAGCTGGTAGGGCTTTCGGTATGCCGGTTATCACGGAGGTCATGACGACCGAGGATGTTGACCGGGTTGCGGAGAAGGCCGACATTATTCAGATCGGTGCCCGTAATATGCAAAACTTCAGCCTACTCAAGGTTGTCGGTCAGATCAGACGTCCCATTATGCTAAAGCGCGGCATGAGTTCCTCGATTGAGGAGCTCCTGCAAGCAGTAGAGTATATCCTTGCTGGCGGCAATCAGCAGGTCTTTCTGTGTGAGCGGGGTATCAGAACCTTTGAGACCGCCACCCGTGGTACCCTCGATATCAGCGCGGTTCCGGTGCTTAAACAACGTACGCACCTTCCGATCTTTATTGATCCATCACATGCTGCTGGCGTTAGAGAGCTAGTTCCACCCCTTGCCCTTGCAGCAAAGGCTGTCGGAGCGGACGGTATCATCGTAGAGTTTCATCCGGAGCCCGAGAAGGCCCTGAGCGATGGTCCTCAGGCACTCAGGTATCCGCAGTTTGAAAAATTGATGGCAGACCTTCGCAGGATACAGGTGTGATTAATGAGCTCTCTAACGATAAACGTTGCGCGAATACAATCTAGCTCACCACTCTGGGTTGGAAGGGGTCTACTTGAACGCCTCCCAACTCTTATAGCTCTAGAGAGTTACTCCTCCGTGGTTATAGTAGCGGACTCCGGTGCTAGCGCAGCACTCAAGCGCCTGACAGAAACCCTCAAGACCCCAAATGCGCGCATACTTGTGCTGGAGGGTGGGGAGCGTATGAAGGATAGTACCGGCCTGCAAGGAGTATGGGAATTCTTCGTCGCCCAAAGGCTCGACCGTCGCTCACTAGTTATCACCTTAGGGGGTGGTGCACTAAGCGATCTAGTTGGCTTTGCTGCAGCTACATATATGCGCGGTATCGCCTTTATGCACCTCCCCACTACGCTTCTGGCGCAGGTTGATGCAAGTATCGGAGGCAAGTCCGGCATCAATTTTATGGGGGTTAAGAACCTACTCGGTTCTATTATGCAGCCAATAGGTATCGTTGTTGATATCGACACGTTGGCCACACTCCCTGCTCGTGAGCTCCGTTCCGGATTCGCAGAGATAATAAAGCATGGACTAATCGCTGATGCTGACTATTTTGAGAGTGTTACGGCACGTGCATACTCAGCCCACAGCCCAGATCAGTTGGTCGATATAATCCTGCGCTCCTGCGAGATTAAAAAAGATATAGTCGAGGCGGATGAAACGGAACAGGGAGTTCGAAAAACCCTTAACTTTGGACACACCATTGGTCACGCCATCGAGAGCTACGCCATTAGTAATAAGATCTCGCTAACTCACGGTGAAGCTATCTCAATCGGCATGCTTGCTGAATCATTTATCTCGTACAAAATTGCAAAGATTACTGAGGCCACCTACCTGCAGATTAAGCATGGCATCACTCAAGCTGAGCTCCCTACAGAGCTGCCAACAAAGATTCCAGTTACTGAGCTACGCACAGCGCTGGCACGCGATAAGAAAAACGTGGGTAACGAGATAAAGTGGGTGTTAATTGATCGTATCGGTAAGGCAAGCTTCGATCTTACGGTTCCTGAAGAGCTAGTGCAGGAGGCGCTAGTCCTTATACAACCCACCTAACGTACGTTATGCACCACCTTTTACTAACACCCCCAACAAGCCCCCTTAATGCGACCCTCTCTGTACCAGGATCAAAGAGCTACACCAACCGCGCCCTCCTGATGGCAGCCCAAGCAGATGGCACCTCGCGCCTCTCCTCTGCCTCTATCAGCAGCGATAGTGTAGCCATGATCCTGGCACTTAGTAAGCTCGGAGTCGTCGTGCATCAAAGGGCTAGCGCGCTAGGCTCGGAGCTTATCGTTGCCGGTCGTGCTGGAGAATTCATCCCCTATCACGGCGTAATCGATGTCGGACCAGCCGGAACAACGATGCGTTTTCTAGCCCCTCTGTGTGCTGGTATTCCGGGGTGTGATATCACCCTCTCTGGGACACCGCACATGCATACCCGCCCGATTAAGGAGTTAGTAGATGCCCTGAAATGCCTCGGCGCAGATATAGAATATCACGGCGATACTGGATGCCCGCCCCTGCGTATCCGTTGTCCTGCTCCCTTAGGTGCAGGCACGGTTATTATGGACGGCTCAGTTAGTAGCCAATTTATATCGGCGCTTCTATTAACGGCGCCCCTTAATAGATCCGCTGACCTTACTATAGAGCTATCAAGCCCGCAGATATCAAAATCGTATATCGATATGACTCTGCAAGGCATGCGTGACTTTGGTGTATCAATTACTAACGATCAATACAGAAGCTATAAATATCAGAGTGCTGAGAGATTCGTTGCTCGTGAATACCAGGTTGAAGGGGACGCATCGGGAGCCTCCTACCTGTGGGGACTTGCCGCTATCTCTGGCGGAACCGTTAGCGTTTGTAACATAAATCCAGATTCAGCTCAGGGGGATATAAAATTTCCAGAGCTACTCGCCCGCATGGGGTGCCGTGTAACCCGTGGAGAACGATCCATCACCGTTACAGGCCCAACTAAGCTTCAAGCTATAGAAGCGGATATGTCCGCAATGCCCGACACCGCTCAAACCCTCGCCGTGATAGCGGCATGTGCAGAGGGCACAACCACCATTACAGGTCTTAGCACCCTAAGAGTTAAGGAGACCGACCGCATCGCAGCGCTGCACACAGAGCTTTCAAAGCTTGGCATAAAGAGCGAGGCTGGGGCTGATTATCTCGTCGTGCACGGCGGGATACCAGGTGCGGCTCGTATCGCAACGTATGATGATCACCGTATGGCGATGTCATTTGCTATGCTCTCGGCCAAGATCCCTGGAATTGAGATCGAGGAGCCGCAGGTTGTTGATAAATCGTTCCCTGAATTTTGGGAGACGTTACGGCTAACTGGGATCGAAATTAAATCTGCGTAACAATCGATAATCTTTAGAATAATACCGCAAACGTGTGCTCCTATTAAAGATGGCATACACTTTGATGGTTAGCCTTTCGTATCCTTTTAGTCTCTAACTCCTATGTGCATAATAAAGAGCCTCGCAAAAAGTATCGTAGTAGTGGTAGCAAGCGCCTCACTCCCACTCTTGGCCTCTGCTGAACCCATTACTGTAGAACTTGGTAGTTCAGGCCCCGGGTATAGTAGCCCAGCAATAGCTGAGATAGATGGCAACCTCAATAACGGCAAGGAGATCGTCGTTACCTCAGCCAACGGTATCGTCTCTGTGGTACTGGGAGATGGAACGGTACTATGGGAGAAAGCGCTACCAACGAACTCCTGCACCTCACTTAGCGGTAACAACAGGGCACACTCATCTCCAGCGGTCGGAGCGCTACTTGGAGGAACTAACCAGTACGTTGTGGTGGGCTACGGCGGAATCGCGGGAACTGCGTGCGGTGGTGGTGTAGTTGCCTTTAATGGCCCAGATGGCACAGAGGCCTGGAGGTTTGATCTTAAGCAGTTCGCCAAACGTAGGCGCCTATTCGCCATCAGTCACTCGGTCTTTTCATCCCCTACCCTATTCGACATAGATCAGGATGGCA
Organism: Pseudomonadota bacterium; assembly: GCA_026390555.1. Classification (NCBI taxonomy): domain Bacteria; kingdom Pseudomonadati; phylum Pseudomonadota; species Pseudomonadota bacterium. The sequence goes on along the minus strand of JAPLFS010000026.1, from coordinate 6,269 downwards.
CACTTGAGGTTGTATTCGGTTCTCTGGACCGAAATATATACATGCTCTCTGCTAGTGGACGACTCAAGGGGTTCTATCATGCAGCGGACACAGTATTCTCTTCGGCCGCCGTCGCCGATACTAATGGCGACGCAAGTCCAGAGATCATAATCGGAACGGATATCTCTAAGAATACCGTCATAAATCCACCCACGCCGAACGGTGGCTACCTGTATGCTCTTAAAAGTAGCCTTTTTAAACGGGGTGCGGAGATAGGATTTCGTAAAGCCGGCTCAGCGGTCTGGCGGGCGGAGTTCAATCAGGTAGTGCAGTCACCCCCGGTCGTAGCGGAGCTTATCAGCGCCAATACGGGTAAAGAGGTGGTTGTTGCAACCGGCTGTTACTTTCCTGAAAATACGACCAATAAGCGCGGCAGAGATGTAAAAGTTTTTAGCCTAGCAACGGGCAGGTTGCTAAGAACTCTACAGGTCCCTGCCTGTACAGGAGCCGAGCCGGCTGTAGCGGATGTAGATGGTGATGGCCTAAACGACGTGGTTATTCCTGTACAGGGGCTCTCTGTATATGGTGGTGACGGCACTAGCCGTGTGATCGCGTGGAACCCTGATAGTAATACAACACTGTGGACAACCGTTCCGCTAGTAAACGATCACAATTCAAGCACGGTTGGTCTGTTCGGTGGTCTCGTTATAGCGGATCTAGATAAGAACGGCTCACGCGAGGTTGTCGTAGCGAATGGTAGCGGACTGACAATCCTAGCAGGAGCAACGGGGGAACACTTAAGTTGCGAAGCGGCGAGCTGTGATGATGGGAGGAGTTCATTTACCGGATTTAAAGGATTAAAGAACGCGGTCGCGGTTGCTGACCTGACCGGAGATGGAACCCTTGAACTCGTAGTTGCGGGCTCCCTTAATCGGGTCGGCACGCTTAAGATCTATACAGAGCTCGCTACGCTAATCACAAGTAGCGCTGGAAATAATCCAAACTACACCCCCTGGCCGATGTTTCGTGGTGGACCACTGCATACCGGCGTTCAGGTTGAGTAGGTAATAAAAAAACGGGCCCCTCCCCGATAAGTGTGGGTACATTAGATGAAAAACCCCTGCGCGGGAACGTGAACCGCTTCCCGTTACCTGCTCCCGCTCCGATACCGGTTAACCCTTAAAAACGGTTCCTTACCGATAAGTGTGGGTACATTAGATAGAAAACCCCTGCGCGGGAACGTGAACCGCTTCCCGTTACCTGCTCCCGCTCCGATAGCGGTTAACCCTTAAAAACGGTTCCTTACCGATAAGTGTGTTACATTAGATGGAAAACCCCTGCACGGGAAGCAGCGCACGTTCCAGCGCAGGGATTCAGCATCCATTATCTTACATTCTTCGACCGGCTTTTCTTCCAACTGCCGCTCATAGTTATGCCTTCATCCAGTAGCTTCCCACCCACACTTATTGGGGAGGAACCACACTCGCATGCTTGGCTCTATGGGGCATCCTGTTTAGTACAGAACGCCGAGGGCTGCGCACAGGGATCGAAGCTTTTTATCGGCGGTCCAAAGAGGGCTTCCTGATAGCAGCGCCGAAGCAAGTAGATGGGCATCGACCCAGCCAATTCCATGACCCATAAGTTTGCGAGATTCAACCAACTCCAGAACCTCTTCATGTTCTGCTATCGTTACGGTTGGTAATTCTTTAAGTAGGGCTAGGATCGTCTGGCGATTTTTGAGATTGCCACAACCGAGCTCCCCTATCACAAATGGGTGCGCGATTACCTCTGCTTTCTTCAGCAGTTGCACCAGCCCCGGACTGCCTCGACGAAGATGATCTACCCAAATCTATGTATCAACCAGAATCACGCTTAGTGCCCGGCTCTTCGTCTGCGTATAGGACGCAGAGACTTTTCGGAGCCTCCTAACTCTGCCAATCTGCGACTGCTTTCACGCGCAATTAGCGCTTCAAGCCCAGCTTTTACGAGCGCTGTTTTCTCTCCTATTCCAGTAAGTTTAGAAGCTTTTTTTATCAAGGAGTCATCGATATTTAAGGTTGTTCGCATGCATATAAGTAGGCCTGATTAATGCATATGATTCAAGGTTTATTAACAAACCGCGCAGCAATGCTGTGGGGGTGAATAGTTTCAAGGTAGTCAAAGGTTCCGGATAGCCTCTACACATAGCAATAAAGTAGACTCATACTATGCCCCTAGAAAAAGAGCTGCTTGAGCTTGCGCTCACACTAATATTACCGCTGCTTGCGCTACTGCCCTTAGTGCGTCCAGCCCGAACTATCCAAAGGTGGGTAGGTTACGTACTACTTACCGCAGCGACTGCGGTCCTCAGCATCGGATTCCTGATGAGCCGCTTGCTAGCGCAGTGCTTAACTAACACCCCCACCTGCTCGAACTCACAGGTTATAACGCTATACCTAGCGGGCCTAACGAGCAGATATTCCGATTGCTCGGTATGTATGGACATCACCCCATCTACGCTGCAACGGCTGGCACTCCTCCTAAACGGCTCCCATATTCAGGTCGCGGTGGTGGCAACCGCTCTCTGTCTACTAATGAGCTTGCTTACATTGCTCCGTTTTGCGCTATGGACCAGGCGAAACGCGCTGCTCCGTAATGAACAGAGATAACCTCATGAAACTATTTACCGACAAGTCTATACTGGGGTGAATAGTTATCCTCTTGGTGGATATATGCCTCGGTGCTACCATCTATCTAATGATGTTTGACAACCGCTCCGAACGCAACGATCCAGATCTACCTAGCAGGGAACAGAGAGATGCTGTAGCCGGTCGCGTTGACGATTGGCTCACGCACCAACACGGCGGATACCGTGAGATCCACGATCGCCAACTTGCAAACGCCTTTGAATCCCGCCTACGGAGGATCTATGGGCTCGATACCTGGGAGTTTGGATTCATAGAGCTACATGTAGACGAGATGCATCTGTGTGGAAGTAATGCGGTTGTTGCACTAATGACAGTTAAGGATGATGAGGGCTACTCCCTTATTCCAGACCGCAGACTCGATGTTCTCGCAGACTTTAAGTTAAATCCATCCCGATCCGGTGTTGTTCTAGAAATGCTGGGCAATCCGATTCAGGTAACACTGGTAGCACCGGATGGGGATCCTAAACATGCTGCGCTGATCCCAATCTTCTCTGATAGCGCCTTCTCTGAACTTGATCAGCACAAGTCTACCGCAGTAACTCACCTCAAGGCGATACGTTCTCATGATGATGTGTCGAGCTATCCCGTTAATCAACCCAGCCTGCTCGTTAACTTACTACTACGTACCGTTGCTATTTCAGTTAGAGAACGCTTGGTAAGATCGGGGGATAATCCCTCATCTTTGGCATGGGTTCCTGTTAGGGTTGATGATCTTGAAAGTAATGGTAACGGGATCTATTCTGTTAAGGTCTCCCTGCCGCAGCTCCGGGGGCCAGGGGAGCTTGTGTCTGAGTTTACCAAGGAGATTCATCAGATTAAGCTCGGCTTTAATCGCTTCTTCGGAACGGTTGAGCGCGAGTGGCTCTCCTCTGGATGTGCCGCGAGTTAGCACCCTAAACCTTTATTGATATGAATAAGCTTATACTGATCGGATTTATGGGGGCCGGTAAAAGTACCGTGGCTGCTAACCTCGCTGTACAGCTTAACATTCCGGCACTGGAGATGGATGAGCTTATCATTTCACGCTCAGGCTTTGGCTCGATTCCAGAGATCTTCGCAGCTAAGGGTGAAAGTTTCTTCAGAGATCTTGAGTCAGAGGTTGCGCGCACACTCGCCCAGCAGAGCAATCTCATTATATCCAGTGGGGGTGGTGTTATCGGCCGCCCCGAAAATATGGAGCAGCTCAAAACAAATAACGGCATAGTTGTCTTTCTGCGTAGCACCTTCGCTACCGTCATTAGCCGTAACGGTGACCTAACAACACGCCCCCTCTTCCGCGATGGCAAGCTGGCGCTGGCGCTCTTTAACGAACGTGCCCCTATCTACGCCTGCTGGGCTGATATAACGGTCGATACTGACGATAGATCCATTGGTGAAGTTTGCTCGGAGATCGTTTCAGGGATAGAGTCACTAGCATGTCACCCATCACCATAACCGCGCACTCCTCGCTCTGCTTAGTTATTGGGGATCCCATCTCTCATAGCCTCTCTCCAGCCATTCATAACGCCGGATATGCAGCTCTTAAACTACCGTTCGTTATGGCAGCCGCGCATGTCACCCCAGAAAAGCTGCGCGATGCTCTACGCGGCATGCGCGCCATGAATATACGGGGGTTGGCGGTGACGATGCCACACAAGATTTCAATTGTGAAGCTCCTAGATGCCCTTGATTCAACCGCTCAGGAGATCGGCGCAGTCAATACGGTAGTTAACGAGGGGGGGAAGTTAGTAGGTTACAACACCGATTGGATCGGTATCGTAACGCCCCTTGAACGCCTGGCACCCCTGCGCGGCAAAAAGGTACTCGTGCTAGGCGCTGGCGGGGCTGCTCAGGCGGCTGTATTTGGCTGTACGGGTCGTGGTGCTCAGGTAACTATATGCAACCGTACTATTAATAAAGCGCGTACTATCGCGCGTACCTGGAAAGCTGCGGTACTCCCTATTGAAAAAAACTCTGAACTGGCGGCATTTGATGTAATCATCAACACCACCTCGCTAGGTATGGGAGCCCTCACAGACGAATCCCCCATCCCAGCTAGCGCCATCTGCAAACATCACACAGTTTTTGAAACTATCTACGACCCATTCTCCACCCGAATTATCAGGGATGCAGAGGCCCAGGGAGCAACCGTACTGCGTGGGGTTGATATGTTTCTTGAGCAGGGCCTGGCCCAGTTCGAACTTCATACCGGGGGTAACAATCCGGGTGTCAATGGTACGCGCGAGGTTATGGAAAAAATCCTAAGAAATGCCGTAGGCCCGTGACCGCAGCCATGCTTTGAAGTATACTAAGAAGCTAAGTATACAACGGTAAAGCATGCTGAATAGTTCCTCCCGCGTTAATAATAGATACTGTCTGCCGATCATCAAGCGCACCCGCTCTGAAGTTCAGGCCAACATAGAGAGCAATCTTAGCAAGTTTCGTTACTTTGAGGTCTGGCTCGATTACGTCGAAGACCTAGATTCAGGATTTGCCGCCTCACTTGTGGGGCTTTATCCGCACAGATTAATAATGATCTTCAGGCGACAGAACCTGGAGCCTATGCAGATCTCATCTGAAGAGCGCTTTAAGATCCTCTCTACTCTCTCGCGCAAGCAGGTGCTGGTCGATCTCGACATCTCCGTACAAGCTGAAGAGATCACACGCTTACAGTCTGAACGGATGTCGCTCAAGACGATCCTCTCATACCACAACTACGCACTTACCCCCTCTGATACAGAGCTTAGATCGATCACCGACCGCATGGAGGGTTGGGGGGCGCATATAATGAAGATCGCCACCCACTGCTCCATCCAGAGGGATGCGCTAAGGCTCCTATCGCTCCTAATAGACCTGCGCGAGGATGGGCACAAAAGTATCGTGCTTGGCATGGGCAAACACGGAGTAATTACCCGTGTTTTTGGCACGGTCTGGGGTAATGAGATGGCTTTTGCCCCGATCGAAGCGGTCAGCAAATCCGCGCCTGGTCAACTTACCGTTGATAAACTGGACTCGATTATGCAGGCTCTTGGGTGATAGAGTGGCCTGATATAGGAGGCCACATTGGCTGGTAATTCATTCGGCGAGATATTCAAGATAAGCACCTTTGGTGAATCGCACGGCGGCGCCGTAGGGGTTGTTGTTGATGGCTGCCCCCCTGGGATAGAGATCTGTGAGAACGACATCCAGGCTCAACTGGACCGACGCAAACCGGGACAGAGCGATATCACCACCCCCCGTAAAGAGGAGGACACCATTCATATCCTGAGTGGGGTATTTGAGGGTAGAACGACCGGCACCCCGATCCTTATGTTAGCGCACAATAAAGATGTGCGCTCCGAGGACTACAACACCCTCAAAGATCTCTTCCGTCCCTCACACGCTGACTATACCTATCTATCCAAGTACGGCCGAAGGGACTGGCGCGGTAGTGGGCGCGCCTCTGCGCGTGAAACATTAGCGCGTGTTGCTTCTGGCGCTATCGCAAGAAAATTTCTTAAAGAGACCCTTGGGGTTGAGATCATCAGTTACGTTGAACAGGTTGGCCCCATCAGCGCTACGCTTGATTACGAAAAGGTTAGCGAGCGTGATGTTGAGGCCAATATCGTGCGGTGTCCGGAACCG